>NZ_CP104558.1:2747500-2830000 GCF_025398035.1 Rossellomorea vietnamensis | reverse complement strand
AAACGGGATATAGCCCAAACCAAGAGGCTTGCCTCTTGGGGTTGTAGGACACTCTATACGGAGTTACAAAGGAATGAAGTAGACGAAGAAGTCTGGAAAGGCTCGTCAAAGAAGGTAACAACCCTGTAGTTGAAACTTCATTCCCTCTTGAGTGGATCCTGAGTACGGCGGGACACGTGAAATCCCGTCGGAAGCTGGGAGGACCATCTCCCAAGGCTAAATACTCCCTAGTGACCGATAGTGAACCAGTACCGTGAGGGAAAGGTGAAAAGCACCCCGGAAGGGGAGTGAAATAGAACCTGAAACCGTGTGCCTACAAGTAGTCAGAGCCCGTTAACGGGTGATGGCGTGCCTTTTGTAGAATGAACCGGCGAGTTACGATCCCATGCAAGGTTAAGTTGATAAGACGGAGCCGCAGCGAAAGCGAGTCTGAATAGGGCGATTTGAGTATGTGGTCGTAGACCCGAAACCAGGTGATCTACCCATGTCCAGGATGAAGTTCAGGTAACACTGAATGGAGGTCCGAACCCACGCACGTTGAAAAGTGCGGGGATGAGGTGTGGGTAGCGGAGAAATTCCAATCGAACTTGGAGATAGCTGGTTCTCTCCGAAATAGCTTTAGGGCTAGCCTCATGTGTAAGAGTCTTGGAGGTAGAGCACTGTTTGGACTAGGGGCCCTCATCGGGTTACCGAATTCAGACAAACTCCGAATGCCAAAGACTTATCCATGGGAGTCAGACTGCGAGTGATAAGATCCGTAGTCGAAAGGGAAACAGCCCAGACCACCAGCTAAGGTCCCAAAGTATACGTTAAGTGGAAAAGGATGTGGAGTTGCTTAGACAACCAGGATGTTGGCTTAGAAGCAGCCACCATTTAAAGAGTGCGTAATAGCTCACTGGTCGAGTGACTCTGCGCCGAAAATGTACCGGGGCTAAACGTATCACCGAAGCTGTGGATTGACACCTCTAGGTGTCAGTGGTAGGAGAGCGTTCTAAGGACTGCGAAGCTAGACCGTAAGGACTGGTGGAGTGCTTAGAAGTGAGAATGCCGGTATGAGTAGCGAAAGATGGGTGAGAATCCCATCCACCGAATGCCTAAGGTTTCCTGAGGAAGGCTCGTCCGCTCAGGGTTAGTCGGGACCTAAGTCGAGGCCGATAGGCGTAGACGATGGACAACAGGTTGATATTCCTGTACCACCTCTTTTCCGTTTGAGCAATGGGGGGACGCAGGAGGATAGGGTAAGCGCACTGCTGGATATGTGCGTCTAAGCAGTTAGGCTGATGATGAGGCAAATCCCGTCATCGCGAAGGCTGAGCTGTGACAGCGAGCGAATTATAGTAGCGAAGTTCCTGATTCCACACTGCCGAGAAAAGCCTCTAGCGAGGAAAAAGGTGCCCGTACCGCAAACCGACACAGGTAGGCGAGGAGAGAATCCTAAGGTGAGCGAGAGAACTCTCGTTAAGGAACTCGGCAAAATGACCCCGTAACTTCGGGAGAAGGGGTGCTCTGGTAGGGTGCAAGCCCGAGAGAGCCGCAGTGAATAGGCCCAGGCGACTGTTTAGCAAAAACACAGGTCTCTGCGAAGCCGTAAGGCGAAGTATAGGGGCTGACGCCTGCCCGGTGCTGGAAGGTTAAGAGGAGTGCTTAGCGCAAGCGAAGGTGCGAATCGAAGCCCCAGTAAACGGCGGCCGTAACTATAACGGTCCTAAGGTAGCGAAATTCCTTGTCGGGTAAGTTCCGACCCGCACGAAAGGCGTAACGATCTGGGCACTGTCTCAACGAGAGACTCGGTGAAATTATAGTACCTGTGAAGATGCAGGTTACCCGCGACAGGACGGAAAGACCCCGTGGAGCTTTACTGTAGCCTGATATTGAATTTTGGTACAGCTTGTACAGGATAGGTAGGAGCCTTGGAAACCGGAGCGCCAGCTTCGGTGGAGGCATCGGTGGGATACTACCCTGGCTGTATTGAAATTCTAACCCGCGCCCCTTATCGGGGTGGGAGACAGTGTCAGGTGGGCAGTTTGACTGGGGCGGTCGCCTCCTAAAGAGTAACGGAGGCGCCCAAAGGTTCCCTCAGAATGGTTGGAAATCATTCGCAGAGTGTAAAGGCACAAGGGAGCTTGACTGCGAGACCTACAAGTCGAGCAGGGACGAAAGTCGGGCTTAGTGATCCGGTGGTTCCGCATGGAAGGGCCATCGCTCAACGGATAAAAGCTACCCCGGGGATAACAGGCTTATCTCCCCCAAGAGTCCACATCGACGGGGAGGTTTGGCACCTCGATGTCGGCTCATCGCATCCTGGGGCTGTAGTCGGTCCCAAGGGTTGGGCTGTTCGCCCATTAAAGCGGTACGCGAGCTGGGTTCAGAACGTCGTGAGACAGTTCGGTCCCTATCCGTCGTGGGCGCAGGAAATTTGAGAGGAGCTGTCCTTAGTACGAGAGGACCGGGATGGACGCACCGCTGGTGTACCAGTTGTCTTGCCAAAGGCATCGCTGGGTAGCTATGTGCGGAAGGGATAAGTGCTGAAAGCATCTAAGCATGAAGCCCCCCTCGAGATGAGATTTCCCATCACGTATGTGAGTAAGATCCCTAGAAGATGACTAGGTAGATAGGTCAGAGATGGAAGCATGGCGACATGTGGAGTTGACTGATACTAATCGATCGAGGACTTAACCACAAAGAGTCATTATTTTAATGAACAACAATTGGTCGATATTCGGCTTTCTTGACATCAATTCTTTATCTAGTTTTGAAGGAATAATCCTTCAATTGAATATTCGTCTGGTGATAATGGCGAAGAGGTCACACCCGTTCCCATGCCGAACACGGAAGTTAAGCTCTTCAGCGCCGATGGTAGTTGGGGGATCTCCCCCTGTGAGAGTAGGACGTCGCCAGGCAAATGTGAAGAAAGAGTAGCTCTTAGGGGTTACTCTTTTTTTGTATTAGTTTGAAGTTCGAAGAACATTGTGAGAGAGACGCTGTTTTAGGGACAGAGTGTCTGCCTGTTGACGAAGAAGGGAATGGGATGATGCATGAGTGAACTGGTAAGGACTCCATAAAGAAAATTCGACAAGCTGGCACGATTATTTGAAATGCCGCATGATAAATCACAACGTCGCATGAAAAACTCATACCCCGCACGATTATTATCGCTCCGGCATGAATCCCCTCAAAACCCGCATGATTCCTTCTTAATTATTGGAATAAAAAGGAAAAATACGCATAAAAGAAAAAAATGACGCAATCCCTTTCAAAAATGACGCAATTAACTTACCTTCCCTTTCTCGTCGTAACGAGATCCCTGAAGAAAGGCTAGTAATCTCCCAATTTTAAGCTTTTAATTAATCGAGGACACATTTTTAGGTTCTTTTTGCTCTAAATCATAGTGTTTTTCAAGATACTAAGGAATAATAAAACTTCCTCACTACTGACCACCCAATTTATATAGAAATATGAGATCGGATATCAGTCATCTGACAACCCGCCAATCACCCCCCCATTCAACCCACTTACCCAACCCACACAACCACCTATTCAATCCACATATCTCATCCATCAACACCACCCACTCAAAATTGCTATCCCCCAACCTCCTAACGTATTATTTAAGTAAGAGTATACACAAGGAGAGAAAAAAATGACGACAATTTATGATTTCACTGTTAAGAGAGCGAATGGATCTGTGACGTCGCTGGACGAGTACCGGGGGAAGGTCATGCTGATTGTGAACACAGCAAGTAAGTGTGGCTTTACGCCCCAATTTGAGGAGCTACAGGGCCTGTATGAAGAGTATAAAGAAGAAGGGCTTGTCGTACTGGGTTTTCCGTGTGATCAATTCATGAACCAGGAGTTCGATAATCAGGATGATATCATGGAGTTCTGTCAGGTGAATTACGGAGTATCATTTCCGATGTTTGCGAAGGTGGACGTAAAGGGGAAGGAAGCTCACCCATTGTTCACATTCTTAACCCGGGAGAAAAAAGGTGTCCTTCTTTCCAATATTAAGTGGAACTTCACTAAGTTTCTGGTTGGAAAAAATGGTGAAGTATTCGACCGGTATTCGCCACAAACCAATCCTCGTAAAATTGAGGATGATATTAAGAAGTTGCTCCATGCTGAATAGGGAAAGAGGAAAGGCTCGACCTTTCTCTTTCTCCTATGTTTTATCCTTAAGGATCTTGAGTAATAGATAGGGCGACTTTTCTGTCGTAACGTTAAGAAAAGTCGTAATGATTGGATAATCTTCATTCGTCCGGTTTTTTAATAATTCCACCCACCATTCGGTTTCGTACCGGGCAATCATGCTTAAGTTATACAGAATGGCATAGTGGATGAGCACTTCAGGTATGCCTGATGCCTCGTTTCGAATTCCTGGCAGTGCCAACCGGTTTTTGTTTAAATGCCATCTGACAGGTAGTAGTTCTTCAGCGCTGGTTGCGTGCAGCGTGTCCTCTGTAATAGAGAGTGAATTCCCCGTCATTTTTTCGTTCAAGTATTGTTTAAATAAAGACCCGGACATATGAAAGTGGGAGAGTAAAGACTCGTCGATCGTCAGTTTGTTCTGATTGGTGAACCAGAACATGGTTTTCTTTTTGAGCAGAATGAGAAATGCTTCTTCGAGTTCAGGTATTTGGACGAGAAGATCTTCCATTTTGTATTTTTCTCCGATGATATGTTTCACGTGGAACACGAGGTCTGAGAAATGTGAGAAGAGCCCGTTTTTCTGAACCTTTACCTCATCCTGTAGAAACCTGTATTGCTGCTTCTTTCTTTTTCTTGAGGTAATCCCATGAGCAAGAACGGTAGTCGTTTCAGGGTATTCCGGATCTTCTGTCAGGACAATCGCTTTAATGAAATGAATGTATCCATAAAAAAGCAATATGGGCTTTAGTGAAAATGGAGACTTCATGGCTTGTTTATAATAAAGTTCTCCTTGTTCCAGATAATACATGAATGGATAACAGTTGTCATAACTCTTTACTTCAGCTTGAATGGAACCCAGTTTTTCGTAACATTTTTTTAGAAACTTCTGGGAGTATTCGGCTGATTGAAAATAGTGAATGAAGTCCCAGTGCTGACGTATTTCGTTCAAGAGATCACCTTCTAATTATTCTGAAAAGTTAAATTAATCCTATTCTTCTTGACAGTATTTTAACCAATTGATAACCTACTAATAATATTTTGGGACTAGGGAGGCCGAAAACATGTGGGATTCTAAATTTGCTAAAGAAGGTTTAACGTTTGACGATGTGTTATTATTACCAGCTAAATCAGAGGTGCTACCAAAGGATGTCAACATCTCTGTTGAATTAACGGAATCAATTAAGCTGAATGTTCCGATCATCAGTGCAGGGATGGATACCGTAACCGAAGCTGAAATGGCGATTGCAATGGCTCGAACAGGTGGACTCGGTATCATCCACAAGAATATGAGTATTGAACAGCAAGCTGAACAGGTCGATAAAGTAAAACGTTCCGAAAGTGGAGTTATCTCTGATCCATTCTTTTTAACTCCGGATCATCAAGTCTTTTCTGCAGAGCACTTGATGGGCAAATATAGAATTTCCGGTGTTCCGATTGTGAACAACGAGCAAGAACAGAAGCTTGTCGGGATTTTAACGAATCGCGACCTTCGTTTCATCCAGGATTACTCGATCCAGATTTCGGATGTCATGACGAAGGAGAATCTTGTAACGGCTCCAGTCGGCACTACCCTAGAAGAAGCGGAAAAAATTCTTCAGCAATATAAAATTGAAAAGCTGCCTTTGATCGATCAAGAAGGAACACTTAAAGGATTGATCACGATCAAGGATATTGAGAAAGTCATCGAGTTCCCGAATTCGGCTAAAGACGCTCAAGGGCGTTTATTAGTAGGAGCAGCCGTTGGCATTTCCAAGGACACATTAACCCGTGTAGAGCATTTGGTTAAAGCCCATGTGGATGTCATCGTGATCGATACGGCTCATGGTCATTCCGCTGGAGTCCTTTCTATTGTTCGTGAAATACGTGAAGCTTATCCAACGTTAAATATCGTTGCAGGTAATGTAGCCACGGCTGAAGCGACTAGAGAATTGATTGAAGCAGGTGCAGATGTGGTCAAAGTGGGAATCGGACCTGGTTCGATCTGTACAACCCGCGTGGTTGCAGGTGTGGGTGTTCCACAAATTACCGCTGTGTATGATTGTGCAACGGAAGCAAGAAAGCATGGGAAGAGCATCATCGCCGATGGAGGCATCAAATACTCCGGTGATATCGTAAAAGCCCTGGCAGCCGGAGGACATGCCGTCATGCTAGGAAGCTTATTGGCAGGTACATCTGAAAGCCCTGGTGAAACGGAAATCTTCCAAGGTCGCCGCTTTAAAGTATACAGAGGGATGGGTTCTGTCAGCTCCATGGAAAAAGGATCAAAGGACCGCTATTTCCAAGAAGAAGCGAAAAAGTTTGTTCCAGAAGGCATCGAAGGGCGCATTCCTTATAAAGGACCTCTTGCCGATACATTGTATCAGCTGGTCGGAGGATTGCGTTCGGGTATGGGGTATTGTGGAACAAAAGACTTATTCGACTTAAGAGAAAAGGCGCAATTCATTAAAATGACGGGTGCCGGCCTTCGTGAAAGTCATCCCCATGATGTTCAGATTACGAAAGAAGCACCAAATTACTCTTTATAAGAAAATAATGAAAAAAGCTGATCAGAATTTCCTGGTCAGCTTTTTTTAATGTGAAAGAAAGGTTATTCTCCGCCTTTTTTTAGAGGCCGCAAGTCCCTTGACCTATGCCAAAACTAGTCATATTCTCTGTCTATTCTTACCTTTGGAACTATGTTAAAATAACGAAGGTGTACATAAAATCTTGGAGGGCTAACAGTGAAAAGAAGTTGGATTCAAAAATCTTTTGTTTGTATGATGGTTTTTATGATGGCAATGAGTATGGTGCAGAAACCTGCCAATGCTCAAGGTGACTTGGACGTAAACGCAAAAGCTGCGATTTTAGTAGAAGCAAGTACAGGTAAGATTCTGTATGAGAAGAATTCCGATACTGCTCAAGGAATTGCAAGTATGACGAAGATGATGACTGAGTACGTGTTACTTGAAGCGGTTAAAGAAGGTAAAGTGAAATGGGATCAGACATACACAGTTCCGACAAAAATTTCGAATATGTCCCATAATGATAATCTGAGTAATGTTCCATTAAGAGAAGAGGGTACATACAAAATCAAAGATTTGTATGAGGCAATGGCAATTGAATCTGCAAATGCTGCAGCGATGGCCATCGCTGAAACTGTAGCCGGTTCTCAAGAAAAGTTTGTTCAAATGATGAATGATAAAGCCAAAGAACTGGGCTTGGAAAACTATAAATTTGTCAATGTGACTGGATTAAATAATAAAGATTTAGCTCCCTATGTTGATCAAGTGGTAGGCGGAGCGGATGAAGAAAATGTAATGTCTGCGAAAGATACCGCAACACTTGCTTATCGATTGATGAAAGATTTCCCTGAAATCCTTGATACATCAAAAATCGCGAAGAAAACATTCGCAGAAGGCACTGAAGATGCTTTCCCTATGAAAAACTGGAACTGGATGCTGCCTGGATTGATTCGTGAATACGAGGGCATGGACGGTTTGAAAACCGGTACGACTGATTTTGCGGGTGGATGTTTTACAGGAACAGCTGAAAGAGATGGAATGCGTTATATTACAGTGGTGATGAACGTGGATATCAGCTCTGGTGAAAATTCTTATGACGCACGTTTTAATGAAACAAGAAAAATGTTAGATTACGCCTTTACTAATTTCACAATGGAAGAAGTCCTTCCTGCCGACTACAAAGTAAAAGGACATAAAACACTTCCAGTTCAAAAAGGAAAAGAAAAAGAAGTTCAAATCAAAACCGATTCTCCATTAAGCATGGTGGTTAAGAACGGTGAAGAAGATCAATACAAGCCTAAGTTTGTATTGGATAAGAAAAAGTTGAATGAAGATGGCGAACTGACGGCTCCTATTAAAGAAGGAGAGAAGGTCGGGTATGTCATGCTGGAAGCTAAAGGTAAAAAAGATTTAGGTTATCTTACGGATAAAGGGACAAACGCTTCAAAAGCATCTGTTGTAACAGTGGATGGTGTCGAGAAAGCGAACTGGTTCGTCCTTTCCATGAGAGCCGTCGGTGGTTTCTTCGGAGATATCTGGGATTCCATTACTTCTACGGTTAAAGGCTGGTTCTAATTTATAATAAACACCAAGGCTCAAGTTGATGAGTCCTGGTGTTTTTTTATACTTGAAATATTGGAGGGGTCTCTATATGGAAGGTATATCTTATTTCCATGAAATGCTTGTCGCCCCAGAACGAGCCCCTTCCGCTTTTCGTCTTGACATAAGCCCATTTTTATTGTTTATTTAGCAGTAGGGTTACATAATCATTCCGATTGTTTTAGTCACGTTTTCTTCCTTTTTTGGGAAGTTGTGGGGCAGGCAAGGGATAAATATAAGGGGGATATAGATATGAAGACTGGTACAGATCGTGTAAAAAGAGGAATGGCTGAAATGCAAAAAGGCGGCGTCATCATGGACGTTGTCAATGCAGAGCAGGCAAAAGTTGCCGAAGCTGCAGGTGCAGTGGCGGTAATGGCTTTAGAACGTGTTCCAGCAGACATCCGTGCTGCAGGTGGAGTGGCAAGAATGGCAGATCCTCGTATTATTGAAGAAGTGATGGGTGCCGTGTCGATTCCGGTAATGGCGAAGGCTCGTATCGGCCATATCGTTGAGGCTAGGGTCCTTGAATCAATGGGTGTTGATTATCTTGATGAAAGTGAAGTATTGACGCCGGCTGATGAAGAGTACCATTTAAATAAAAGAGATTTCACGGTTCCTTTCGTATGCGGATGCCGTGATTTAGGTGAAGCTGCCCGCCGTATCGGTGAAGGGGCATCTATGCTTCGTACAAAGGGTGAGCCTGGAACAGGTAACATCGTTGAAGCGGTTCGTCATATGCGTAAAGTGAATGCTCAAGTACGTAAGCTAGTGAGCATGAATGAAGATGAGATCATGACAGAAGCGAAGTTACTGGGAGCTCCATACGAATTATTGTTAGAAATTAAAGAAAACGGTCGTTTACCTGTTGTAAACTTTGCTGCAGGCGGAATTGCTACACCAGCTGATGCGGCTCTTATGATGGAATTAGGGGCTGACGGAGTATTCGTAGGCTCAGGTATCTTCAAGTCAGAGAACCCTGAGAAATTCGCAAGAGCGATTGTAGAAGCGACTACTCACTACCAGGATTACAAGTTGATTGCAGAGCTTTCAAAAGAGCTTGGTGTAGCGATGAAGGGTGTAGAAATTGCTTCTATCCTTCCTGAAAACCGTATGCAAGACCGTGGATGGTAAGGTGTGATTTTATGTTGAACATCGGTGTATTAGGACTTCAAGGTGCCGTCAGGGAGCATGTACGTTCCATTGAAGCCTCAGGTGCCAACGCGATTGTCATTAAGCGTGTAGAGCAACTGGAAGAGATTCAGGGGCTCATCATGCCAGGCGGGGAAAGTACGACGATGAGAAGGCTGATTGACCGCTATGGCTTCATGGAGCCGTTAAGGCAATTCGCAGAAGCAGGAAAGCCGATCTTTGGAACATGTGCCGGTTTGATTCTGTTAGCTAAGCATGTTGTCGGTTACGAAGAACCTCATCTTGGAGTGATGGATGTGACGGTGGAGCGTAATTCATTCGGCCGTCAGAAGGAAAGCTTCGAAGCGGACCTTTCCATTGCCCATGTAGGAGAAGGATTCAATGCCGTCTTTATCCGTGCGCCTCATATCGTGGAAGCGGGAGAAGATGTTGAAATCCTGGCGAAGCATAACGAGCGTATCGTGCTTGCCCGCCACGGACAGTTCCTCGGCTGTTCTTTCCATCCCGAATTGACGGATGATCATCGTTTGACCGCTTTCTTCGTTGAAATGGTGAAGGAAAGCATGGAGAAAACAATCGCATAATTCTATTGCAAAATGGAAAACATTGTAGTAGATTATGAAATAACCAATAAAAATTTAAATCGTTGATAGGAAATAGTAGTAAAGAAAGCTTGCTAAAGAGAGTCGGTGGCCGGTGAGAATCGATGCAGGAGCTTTACGAATCCATCCTTGAGTGAAGTACTGAATGAAGTAGGTATTTTCGGTGATTCCGTTACCATCTCTTAAGAGGAAGATGCGAGAGCGTCTTCAATTAGGGTGGCAACGCGGAAACCTCCGTCCCTTTTACCAGGGATGGGGGTTTTTTATTTTTTTATAAAAAGGAGAGAAACTGCATGTTAGACATTAAGTATTTACGTAACAATCTGGAAGATGTAAAAGCCCGACTTCAGCACCGCGGTGAGAACCTGGAGGACTTCGGTAAGTTTGAAGAGCTTGATAAGAGAAGAAGAGAGCTCCTTGTGGAAAGTGAAGATTTAAAGAGCAAGCGTAATGAAGTATCTCAACAAATTGCCGAGCTGAAAAAAGAGAAAAAAGATGCTCAGAATATGATTTTGGAGATGCGTGAAGTAGGGGCCATGGTGAAAAAATTGGATGATGAATTAAGAGGCATCGAAGAAGAGCTTGAGCGCATCCTTCTTTCTATTCCAAATATCCCTCATGACACGGTACCTGTCGGGGAAACAGAAGATGATAATATCGAAGCGCGTAAATGGGGAGAGGTCCGGGAATTTGATTTCGAAGCACAGCCTCACTGGGATGTAGCAACAAATCTTGGGATCCTTGATTTCGAACGGGCCGGGAAAGTGACGGGAAGCCGTTTCGTTTTCTATAAAGGCCTTGGGGCAAGACTTGAAAGAGCCCTTATCAACTTCATGATGGACCTTCATATGGATGAGCATGGCTATACGGAAATGATTCCTCCATTCCTAGTGAATCGTGCGAGCATGACAGGGACAGGTCAACTTCCGAAGTTTGAAGAGGATGCTTTCAGAATCGAGAGCGAGGACTACTTCCTAGTTCCGACGGCAGAAGTGCCTGTGACGAATTATCATCGCGATGAAATCCTGAAGGCTGACGAGCTGCCTGTAAGCTATGTGGCATATAGTGCTAACTTCCGCTCTGAAGCTGGATCTGCAGGACGTGATACAAGAGGCTTAATCCGTCAGCATCAGTTCAACAAAGTAGAGCTTGTCCGCTTTGTGAAGCCGGAAGATTCTTATGCTGCACTAGAGGAATTAACGGGTCATGCCGAAAAAGTCCTTCAATTACTTGGCCTTCCATACCGCGTATTATCTATGTGTACCGCGGACCTTGGCTTCACTGCAGCCAAGAAGTACGACATTGAAGTCTGGATTCCGAGTTACGGTACGTACCGTGAGATTTCTTCTTGCAGTAACTTTGAGAGCTTCCAGGCGAGACGTGCGAACATCCGCTTCAGAAGAGAGCCGAACGCGAAGCCTGAACATGTGCATACGTTAAATGGTTCTGGATTAGCGATCGGACGCACAGTAGCCGCCATCCTGGAAAACTACCAGCAGGAGGATGGCAGTGTCATCGTACCAGAAGCCCTTCGTCCATATATGGGTGGAGTGGAAGTCATTAAATAATACGTTTTTGTCAGCAAAAAGAAGTCTCGCATTGATCCGTGAGACTTCTTTTAAAATTTTTATGAAATATCCTTGACTCCATATATCCAACATGTTATTATAATTCTTGTCGATACGGAGGAATACCCAAGTCCGGCTGAAGGGATCGGTCTTGAAAACCGACAGGGGTGTAACAGCCCGCGGGGGTTCGAATCCCCCTTCCTCCTCCATTGATTTTTTTATAACCATCGCGCATAAACTTTGGAGATAGAATTCGTTACATTTCATGTAACGAATTTTTTTATTTTATCCCCATGTCGAAGGACCTGGTACCTCTTACTTAAGGTTCTCTATATCTTCTCTTACATGGTGATCGGACGTGTTTTCGAGTACACCGATCGCTGTGATATGACTGCGTGCTTCTTCATCCCCGAGCAGATAGATCTTCGCATAAATATCCCTCATGGATTGATCATAATGATTATCTTCTGGTGAATTATGATACTGGCGGAAAGGAACCTGGGCGCGCCTCATGGTCGACATGTCATCATCATAGTTATCGTTAAAGAGCATTTTAAGCTCGTTCACCTCTGTAGGGGTTGCGAATATCCGAAAGCTTGGACTGGCGTTTTGATTCGGATCCTGCAGAATATCCCCGCTGCTGATATCAACAAAATAAGTTTGTTTCGATTCCATCATCTCTACATCTCCTTCATCGATTGTTTGTTACTACCTATACCTCTATTCGAATGGAAATAAACGGATGGGTGCTTCCTAGTTTCGTTGTTCGGCATTTTGTGGAGAGTATAAAAAAAGACTACATCTGCCGTTTACGACAGAGTAGTCTTTTTTTTAGCTTTTTAACATTCTCGTCTGTTCTATGAAGTAACCGATTCTTTCAACGATTGGTTCGATGGAGTTTTGGTCGTTGACGAGATCGTATTCGCTGATGTCGAGTCTTAAGACGGGACAGGCGTTAAAGGAATTGATCCAGTTTTCGTAGCGTTCGTGCATTTCCTCCCAGTAGGCAACAGGCGTTTGCTGTTCCATCGGGCGACCCCGCTCACGGATACGGTCCACAATATGATCAATGGATCCTTCAAGGTAAATCAACAGATCAGGGTGAGGGAAGTATGGCGTCATGACCATGGCATCGAATAGGCTTGTATAGGTTTCATAGTCGATTTCACTCATATTCCCTTTTTCATAATGCATGCGTGCGAATATGCCTGTATCCTCGTAGATCGAGCGGTCTTGAATGAAACCGCCGCCGTATTCAAAGATTTTCTTCTGTTCTTTAAAGCGTTCAGCCAGGAAGTAGACTTGAAGGTGGAAGCTCCAGCTTTTAAAGTCCTGATAAAATTTATCAAGATATGGATTGGTATCCACTTTTTCAAATGACGTCCGGAAGCCCAAAGCGTTGGCTAATCCGTTTGTCATCGTGGATTTCCCGACACCGACCGTTCCGGCAATGGTAATCACCGCATTGTTCGGGATCCCGTATTTAGTGCGAAGGTTCATGATAGTGAACTCCTTTTTTTAGTGTAGTTTCTAATTGAGTAAGAATATGATCCAGATCCTCTTTGTTTTGAACAAAGTCTACGTGGTCGCCATTAAAGCGAAGAACAGGGATATCCGGGTGTGTTTCCTCGAATGTATTCATATATTCCTCATAATCAAGGGATAGCTGCTTTAAATACAGAGGGCTGATTTTCTTTTCAAAATCCCTTCCTCTTTTTTCGATTCGCTTAAGTAGCGTATCCAAGCTTGCGTTCAAGTAAATGACCACATTGGGTCTCGGCATGTCTGAAGTCAGAATGTCATAGATGTTGAGGTATTTCTTGAATTGTTGTTCATCCTTCAATGTGCGTTTTGCGAAGATGATGTTTTTAAGAATATGATAATCTGCAACGACAGATTTGTTCTGAGATAAGTAGTGTTTCTCGATATCTTCTAATTGTTTATATCGATTGCATAAGAAAAACATCTCTGTTTGAAAGCTCCACTCTTCAATGTCATCATAAAACTTATCTAAGAATGGGTTTTCATCTACGATTTCTTTAAGCAGGTGAAATTGAAAATGATCGGAAATCGCTTTTGCAAGAGAGGTTTTTCCTATTCCAATCGGGCCTTCAACGGTAATGAAAGGAATGCGCCCCATTAATTGTCCTCCTCATATTACTCTCGAATATAGTGTGAAAAATTACGACAGGAATTATTGTAACACAATATATGGATGGTTTGTTCAGGATATTTCCTGTATAGAGAAAACATATCACCTTCATTATATCGGCTTCCTGTAAGGGAATTTTATGAAGACGCACATAAAAAGCTGATGAATAGGTGTTTATAGATTTACCCATCCATCAGCTTCTATTAATTATCTTTTTACAACGTTGAAATTGTCGGAAATTAACAGCCAGTTTTGAGGGAAAGAGAGGCCGAGCTTCCAATAGCTCATCCCCCTCAATTTCAATTCTTTCATAAGGTCGAATTTGGCCTGGATGCTTCGTGCATCTTCAAACCAAACTTCATGATCTTTTCCGGTGCCTGCATCACGGTACTTGAAGAATGGTGCCTGCGCTTTTTGATCATACTCGATTTTGACATTGTTATCAGCCGCTATCTGGATTGCCTGTTGAGGACTGATGGCTTTCGCTGTACTTCCCTGAACGAAGGGGAGTGTCCAGTCATAACCATATAAATTCTGCCCCATAAGAATCTTGGATGGAGGCATTTCGGAAACAGCATACTCAAGAACATCCCTCACCGGTCCGATAGGGGATACGGCCATGGCGGGGCCGCCGCTGTAACCCCACTCATACGTCATGATCACTACGAAGTCGACAATTTCACCATGGGCTTTATAATCATGTGCTTCATACCATTTCCCTTTTTGATCCGCGCTGGTCTTTGGAGCAAGGGCGGTTGAGAGCAGCCACCCTTCCTGATTGAAGCGTGCCTTCGCCTTTCGTAGAAATTGGTTGTAGGCTTCTTTGTCCTGTGGACGTAAGTACTCAAAGTCGAAGTGAATATCCCTGAACCCATATTTCTTAGCGGTTTGGACAACATTATCGAGGAACTTATTCTGGATGTTCTGGTCGGTTAATAGAATTCTGCCCAGTTCATCACTGAATGTCCCTTCCTCCTGGTTGGTGATGGCCATCATCATGACATTATTATTGTCTTTCCCGGTTTGAATGAGGTTTCCGAGGGGAGGTTCTTTCAAAGTGCCATCCCGCTTCGCCTGAAAACTGAATGGAGCGAGATACGTGAGGTAGGGGGCAGCTTCCTTGGCGCTTTGTTCAAGATTCGGGGCCACTTCCTTACCGTATGGCTCAACATAGCCATTAAACTCCGCTTTCACCTTGGGCTTCTGTGGGATGTATAAACGAGTCCCCACCTGTAGAGGCTGATTAGGAGAAATCCCGTTCACCCTTGCAAGTTCCTGGTAAGGGACGCCCGTCTTTTGACTGATGCCCCAAAGGCTATCCCCGGGTTGAACAAAATAAAAACTTCCTATTATCGGGATGACCAGTGATTGGCCGATCACTAAATTATTGGGGTTCGGCAATTGATTGGCGTCCACTATATCATTAACTGTTGATCCATACGCTTGAGCGATACCAAATAAAGATTGGTTCGGCTGGACAACATGTATCTGCATAAACAAACCCTCCTCTAATTCATTCACTATAATCAGCGTATGAGAAGGGAGGTTTGAATATGTTTTCTGCCGGAAATTTTATAAAATCCCGCCGGTAGGATCAATCTTTGCTTTTAAGACATTTTTCATCATCGTCAAAGCGTAGTGATTATCTTCTTCACTTACAGAAGCGATGGCGTCGCCGGGCACCATCAGGTTAAACTCTCTCATATAGGCATCATTGGCTGTGAAGAGTACACATATATTACCGGCAATCCCTGTGATGATCAGGTTCTTGACAGATAAGTGGTGAAGAAGCGTGTTTAATGCCGTACCATAAAAGGCAGAATGCTTCGGCTTAATAAGAAAGTAATCGTCTTCCATCGGTTGGAGAGGAGTCATGATCGGGTCGCTCGTCTTATTATGACATTTCTTATAGATCTCTTTGTAATCTGCTTTCCAAAGCTCGTAATGGTCGTTAATATAGATGGTAGGAAGCTGATGTTTCATGCAATAGCGACGCAGGGAGTTAATGGGATCGACAATCTTTGAGGTGTGTTGCGCCAACGTTTCCCCGTGTTTGAAGTCAAATGGATTCATAATATCGATGACCAGAAGAGCAGTATCGTTAGGTATCATGTGAAAGCCCCTTTCCACTATAGTTTGGTGTGAATCGGGATATTTTATAAAGGATTGAGAAATAAATTTACAGGAGTACACAATGGGTATAAGAGAAGAACAGTTTATGAAAGAAGCACTGATAGAAGCAGAGAAAGCCGGCGCCATCCAGGAAGTTCCGATTGGCGCCGTGATTGTGATGGATGACGAGATCATCGCCCGGGCCCATAATCTGAGGGAAACCAGCCAAAACGCCATCACCCATGCCGAAACATTGGCGATCCAAGAGGCGTGTGAGAAGCTTGGCACTTGGCGTCTTGAAGGAGCGGAGCTTTATGTCACCCTTGAACCATGTCCCATGTGCAGCGGTGCCATCATCCTATCACGAATCGAGAAAGTCGTTTATGGGGCAAAGGATCCGAAAGCGGGTTGTGCCGGGACGCTGATGAATCTACTTGAGGATGATCGGTTTAATCACCAGTGTGAAGTATTGCCTGGAGTGTTGTCAGAAGAGTGTGGTGGAATCCTTTCCCGATTTTTTAAAGGGTTAAGGGATCGGAAGAAAAGTGAGAAGAAAAAGAGGATGGATAGTCTGTAAATAACTTACAGCATTCCATCATTGCTTTTTACCGTAAATCCTAGTATACTTAATTTTGCGTCGCACTAATGACGCAACTAAATATGGTATCAATTTTGCCGTGCTAGGTGGGGAGGTAGCGGTGCCCTGTACTCGCAATCCGCTCTAGCGAGACCGAATTCCTTTCCGAGGCTCGCACTCTGTAGGGCCTGCCTCAAGTAAGTGGTGTTGACGCCTGGGTCCTGCGCAATGGGAATCCATGAACCATGTCAGGTCCGGAAGGAAGCAGCATTAAGTGGAAGCTCCCATGTGCCGCAGGGTTGCCTGGGCCGAGCTAACTGCTTGAGTAACGCCTATGGATGCTTGTCGACGAAAGGTGCACGGCAGTTTAACTTATATACAACAACTCATCCATTTCCGGGTGAGTTTTTTGTTTGTGCAAAGGTTTAAAATGATCTCCGGTTTTCTTTGTAAAAGGGATTTACATTACGTTATAATAGAGACACTATAGTACATAAAAAGAGGGGGGAGTATTTTGGCATATCAAGCTTTATATCGTGTGTGGCGTCCTCAGTCATTTATTGATGTAGTGGGACAGCAGCATGTAACGAAAACGTTGCAAAATGCCCTCCTTCATCAAAAGATTTCCCATGCCTATTTATTCTCGGGACCAAGAGGGACAGGGAAGACGAGTGCAGCGAAGATCCTGGCAAAAGCCGTTAACTGTGAGCGTTCACCTGTAGTGGAACCTTGTAATGAGTGCGATGCATGTATAGGGATCACGGACGGTTCGATCCCTGATGTCATTGAAATCGATGCCGCCTCCAATAACGGGGTGGAGGAGATCCGGGACATCCGGGATAAAGTCAAATATTCTCCAAACGTTGTCGAGTATAAAGTCTACATCATCGATGAAGTTCATATGCTGTCCATCGGGGCATTCAATGCGCTTCTGAAAACATTGGAGGAGCCGCCTAAGCATGTCATATTCATCCTGGCGACGACCGAACCCCATAAGATTCCCCTGACCATCATTTCGCGCTGTCAGCGATTTGACTTCAAACGGATCACCGCCATGGATATCGTGGGAAGAATGAGTCATATTGCCACAGAATCCGGCGTGAATTTTGAAGAAAATGCCTTGACGATCATCGCAAGGGCTGCCGAGGGCGGGATGCGGGATGCTCTCAGCCTTCTCGATCAGGCGATCTCCTTCAGTCAGGACCGGGTCACGGTCGACGATGCCCTGACGGTAACGGGAGCCGTGTCTCAAGGTTACTTGAATACCCTGGCAAAGGCCATTCTGGAACGAGATGTTACAACTGGTTTAGGGGCATTGGAAGAGCTCTTGTTTCAAGGGAAGGATCCGGCGAGGTTCGCAGAGGACTTCATCCTTTATTTCCGGGACATGCTGTTATACCAGACCGCACCGAACCTGGAGGAATCACTGGAACGGGTCATGCTCGACGATGATTTTAAAGAATTGGCAGAGCGTACCCAGCCTGGACAGATCTATCAGTACATTGACGTACTGAATCAGGCCGGTCAGGAAATGAAATTTACGAACCATGCCCGGATTTATCTGGAGGTTTCCATTGTGAAGCTTTGTCAGATGGAAGCGCCCGTATCGGCTTCTTCACCGGAAGTAAATGACTTGATGAAAAAGATCAACCTTCTTGAAAAAGAGGTCGAACAGCTGAAGGCAAATGGAGTCAAGGTCCAAGCGGAGCCCGCTGCACAAGCTGCGAAAAAACCGATCAGGGCGAAGAAAGGATTCCGTGCCCCTACCGGTAAGATTCAGGAAGTGCTCCGAACGGCCACGAAAGAAGATCTGAATCTGATCAAGAGCCGTTGGGGAGACATGGTGGAAACCCTTAATCAGCGTCAGATGCGTTCGCAGTCTGCATTATTAAATGATGCTGAACCTGTAGCAGCAACAAACGGCTCATTTGTGTTAAAATTCAAATATGACATCCATTGTCAGATGGCAATGGAGAATCAAGCTTTTACTTCCGCGATTGCTTCCATCTTGGAAGAATTAACGGGAAATAGCTATGCGGCTATTGGAATTCCCGAGGATCAGTGGATGTCCATAAGGGAAGACTTCATCCGGAATTCGAAAACAGAGGACGGGGATTCATCCAGCGGGGATCAAGAGGAAGATTCTCTCTTAACGGAAGCTGAAAAGCTGGTCGGTATGGATTTAATAGAACTTAACGATTAATATTTTCAATAATAAACTGGAGGTAATGATGATGATGCGTGGAAATGGAAATATGCAAAACATGATGAAACAGATGCAAAAAATGCAAAAGAAGATGGCGGAAGCTCAGGAAGAACTGGGTGAAAAGCAAATCGAAGGAACAGCAGGCGGCGGTATGGTAACAGTTATTGTGTCCGGCCACAAACAAGTCATTGACGTGAAAATCAACGAAGAAGCGGTTGATCCGGATGATGTAGAAATGTTACAAGACTTAGTTCTTGCAGCAACGAACGATGCACTGAAGAAAGCGGACGAACTAACGAACTCAACCATGGGTCAGTTCACTAAAGGAATGAATCTACCGGGAATGTTCTAGGAGGCAAACATATGCATTATCCTGAGCCTATATCAAAGCTGATCGACAGCTTTATGAAACTGCCGGGAATCGGGCCGAAAACTGCGGCCCGCCTGGCTTTTTTTGTTCTTAGTATGAAAGAGGATACCGTATTGGACTTTGCGAAAGCGCTGGTCAATGCAAAACGTAACTTGAGTTACTGCTCCGTCTGCGGCCACATAACGGATCAAGATCCCTGTTATATCTGTGAGGATCAAAGGCGTGATCGCAGCATCATCTGTGTCGTACAGGATCCCAAGGATGTCATCGCTATGGAGAAGATGAAAGAATATAACGGACAATATCATGTGCTTCATGGAGCGATCTCCCCAATGGATGGGATCGGACCTGAAGACATTAATGTACCTGACCTCATCAAACGTCTTCAAAGTGATGAAGTCCAGGAAGTCATCCTGGCAACCAACCCCAATATCGAAGGGGAAGCGACAGCCATGTACATCTCCCGACTCGTCAAACCATCGGGTATTAGGATCACAAGGATCGCCCACGGACTTCCTGTAGGCGGAGACTTGGAGTACGCAGACGAAGTAACGTTATCGAAGGCCCTGGAAGGAAGAAGAGACGTTTAACGAAGGAGAGGATACCTATGTTTTTCAGGAAAAAAGGAAAGCTGAAAAAAGAGTATGACCAATCCTTACTTCACGTTTTAGACGAAACAAAGGATCAGTGGAATCAGCAGCGTTCCATAGAAGAGATGAGTGTGGATTATAATCTGAACATCCACTGTCATTCGAAAATTGCAGAAGCCAAATATTTTTTTCTTTTTAGGGAAGCGAAACATAGAAAGATCGTCATAAAAAGGTAGACAACCATCATATCCTTTCAATAAGAGACTATATATGTTCTTTGTTGAGAGGAGAGAAGGGTATGAGCCCAGTTATCGTCATAGCGGTGATCAGCGGACTGATTGTACTGCTGTTAGCGACGGGGACGCCCATCAAGCCACTTCGGTTTGTTGGACAAGTCGCCATGAAGGTCATGATCGGAGCACTATTTTTATTTTTCCTGAACGCTTTTGGTAGTCAGTACGGAATTCATGTTCCGATTAACGTCGCCACCTCATCTATTTCAGGGATATTGGGTATTCCGGGGGTAGTGGGACTTACGGTGATTCAAATGTGGATATTATAATCATCAGTAATAGCCGATTGGTAAAGCAGTCAAGATCCAGGTGAAGGTTACCCGGGTCTTGACTGCTTTTTATTTGACGAATGTTTTTGGCATCACTACCGCTACTACTTCTCCCCGTGCACATAGACTCCCCTCTGCAAACACTTCTGTTTCCACTCTGAACTTCTTAGGATGAACCTCGTGAACCGTTCCTACTGCTTTTAATGGAATATTGTGTGGAGTCGGTTTCATGAAATCAACTTGTAAGGAAGCCGTCACGAAGCGGGGAGGTTCCTGACCGTCCCCGATCTCCCCCCCATTTTTCCGGTGAAGGGCGATTGCCGCTGAACCGGTGCCGTGACAATCGATTAAAGATGCAATCAATCCGCCATACACAAAGCCCGGTAAAGCAGTGTGTTCCAGCTTTGGAGTATAAATGGTGACGGTTTGATCCCCTTCAACTCCCGTGCGGAAATGATGCCCCTCTTTATTTAGTCGGCCACACCCGTAACACCACGAAAAATCATCGGGGTAGTCATCCTGTATTGCACGAACAACTTCTTTCACATCTCATTCTCCTCTCAACCATTCAACTTTCTCTATCATACTCTTCTATAATCCCCCTCCGATCCCCTTTAAATTGGAAGCGATTCATTCTTACCTTTACGAATTGGCTGTATTCTATTAAAATTGAATTATAAATGATAATGAATATCAGTATCGATTTAAATATATGAGGTGATACACCATGAACCTAAGTCAGATCCAAAGGAATGAATCGTTTCAAATAGTAGACTTAACAGAGCTTCACCCATTTGTTAAGCGTCGATTAAAGGATATGGGAGTGTGTGAGGGCAGTGAGGTCAAGGTCATCCGTTATTGCCTGTTTGGCGGCCCGTGTCTGTTGGAATGCTCAGGTCAGCGTGTGGGGATCCGGAGAAAAGATACAAATTGCATCAAAGGAGCACGGATATAATGGAAACGGCACTCTTGGGAAATCCGAACACCGGTAAAACATCCTTGTTTAATCAGATTACCGGCTCCTATGAATATGTCGGCAACTGGAGTGGAGTGACGGTAGAGAAAAAGGTTGGTCGGATCAAGGATTCTGTTCAATCGTTAATTGACTTACCCGGTGTATATTCACTCAACCCCCTGTCTCATGATGAACGGGTGGCATCGATGGCACTATTGCAGGAAGAAGCCGGGCAAATCCTTAATATCGTGAATGCCAATCAGCTGGAACGCAGTTTGTATTTAACAATCGAATTACTGGAGACGAATCTTCCGACTGCGATTGTCCTTAATATGATGGACCTCGCGGAAAAGCGTGGGATCAAGGTGGATGTGCAGCTTCTGGGAGAGCTTTTAGGGGTGAAGAGTTATTCTGCCATCGCCCGAAAAGGCAAAGGCTGCGATGAAATCATTCAGCTCTTCCGGGAACGGCCCCTTGAACCGGCTTCTCTATTTACCCTTGATTATGGTCCTGTGGTGGAAGCAGCCATTTCGAAGCTTCTCAATTTAATGGGAAAAGAAGGAGATCCGAAGAAACGCTGGGTGGCGATTCAGTATCTTATCGGGAATGAGCTGGTTCAGCAGACGTTGAACGAATCGTATCCCGGTATGGAGGCGGTGAAAGAGGAGACTGAAGCCATTCTTTTAAAAGAGGCTGGACATTCCCTGGAGGAATCTCTTTATGCCACCCGGAAGTCGTTTATTCAAAAAATCGTCGTTCAAGTAACAAAAGAAGAAAAAAAGCAAGAGAGTCTTCCACTGACTGCCTGGCTCGATCATATTGCTACACACCCGATATTTGGAATCCCATTCTTTCTATTAGTCTTACTTGTCGTCTTTCAATTGACATTCGGTTGGCTGGGAACACCGATCTCAGATGCCCTTGATTCCTTTTTTGCCGGGCCGTTGACAGCCGGTGCCCGATATCTACTGGATCAAGTGAATGCCTTGCCATTCATCAAGGCTGTCATCCTGGAGGGAATCATCGCCGGTGTTGGTGGAGTCCTTGTGTTCGTTCCGCAAATCTTTATCCTGTTCTTCTTTATTTCTTTATTGGAGGACTCTGGGTATATGGCCCGTGTCGCTGTGGTGATGGACAGACTGATGGAATTCATAGGACTAAATGGGAAAGCATTCATTCCACTGATTATTGGATTTGGATGCAACGTACCTTCCATCATGGCAGCGCGTACGATTGAGCAGCCTAAAGAGAGACTTCTGACCATCCTTATTTCACCATTTATGTCTTGTTCGGCAAGATTGTCTGTGTATGCTCTGTTTGTTGCAGCATTCTTTAGTGAGCATCAAGCCATTATCGTGTTATCCCTCTACGTGTTAGGGATCGTTGTAGCCATTTTGGTAGCCAAGGTCTTTTCTTTCTTTTTAAAAAATGAGAAATCATACTTTGTTATGGAGCTTCCTCCATATAATGTCCCGCAACCTTTACATTTAATAAGGAGTACGTGGGATAAGGGAAAAGGGTTTGTACGTAAAGCGGGTACCTTTATCTTTGGGGGAACGGTATTTATCTGGCTCTTTTCCTATTTAGGACCGAATGGAGCGGGTGTGCCGATTGACGAAAGCTTCATGGCGATCGTCAGTGGAGTATTTGCGCCTGTCTTTGCACCGCTCGGCTTTGCTTCATGGCAAGCGGTATCTGCATTATTCACAGGTTTCTTAGCGAAGGAAGTCGTTGTTTCGACCATGAATATTCTATATCATGTACCGGCAGGGGAGACATTGGCTCATCTACTTCCTCAATTCTACACTCCGCTCGCTGCCTATACATTCTTAGTCTTTATTTTGTTGTATACACCATGTTTAGCAACGGTTGCCATCATGAAGAAAGAAACAGGGAGTATGAAGTTGACCCTGTTATCGATTGTCTATTCGTTTATAGTCGCCTATATTGTAGCTTTCATCGTATACAGAGTAGGTCAGTTCATTTTTTGATAGGAGGTTCTATCATGATTTTCAGTATAATTGTCGGACTTCTCATCTTTGGATATGCCACTTGGATGGTCTTATCCTTCTTTAAGAAAAGCCGCCAAGGCAAATGCGGTACATGTGCTTTAAACAAAACATGTAAATCAGGATGCGGGACAGTAAGCAGGGATGAGCGACAGAGTGTATTGGAAAGCATATCGAAATGAGTGGTAGAAGGTGTGGCATTCTTATAAGAATGCCACACCTTCTTTTAAAATAAAGGGTGAAACCCGTTAACCATTTCATTAAGCGCCTCCTTTTAATAGAGTGGATCGGGCAGAAAGGAAAGCATATTCTGAAATAATTAGTAAAAGATGCAAAAATAGTATTGACGCTCATTAGTATAAGATGCTATTATATTCCTTGTCGCCAAAACAAGGCGAGAAACAAATTCCAAAAAAAGCTTGACGCTTCATATCGAAAAATGTTATATTTAAGAGGTGCTCAAGAGAGCCCAACAAAACATTGAACCTTGAAAACTGAACAAAACAAGACAATACGTCAACGTTAATTCTAGATTTATTTTTAAAGAGCTATTCAAACTTTTATCGGAGAGTTTGATCCTGGCTCAGGACGAACGCTGGCGGCGTGCCTAATACATGCAAGTCGAGCGGATTGATGGGAGCTTGCTCCCTGATATCAGCGGCGGACGGGTGAGTAACACGTGGGTAACCTGCCTGTAAGACTGGGATAACTCCGGGAAACCGGGGCTAATACCGGATAACTCATTTCCTCGCATGAGGAAATGTTGAAAGGTGGCTTCGGCTACCACTTACAGATGGACCCGCGGCGCATTAGCTAGTTGGTGAGGTAACGGCTCACCAAGGCAACGATGCGTAGCCGACCTGAGAGGGTGATCGGCCACACTGGGACTGAGACACGGCCCAGACTCCTACGGGAGGCAGCAGTAGGGAATCTTCCGCAATGGACGAAAGTCTGACGGAGCAACGCCGCGTGAGTGATGAAGGTTTTCGGATCGTAAAGCTCTGTTGTTAGGGAAGAACAAGTGCCGTTCAAATAGGGCGGCACCTTGACGGTACCTAACCAGAAAGCCACGGCTAACTACGTGCCAGCAGCCGCGGTAATACGTAGGTGGCAAGCGTTGTCCGGAATTATTGGGCGTAAAGCGCGCGCAGGTGGTTCCTTAAGTCTGATGTGAAAGCCCACGGCTCAACCGTGGAGGGTCATTGGAAACTGGGGAACTTGAGTGCAGAAGAGGAAAGTGGAATTCCAAGTGTAGCGGTGAAATGCGTAGATATTTGGAGGAACACCAGTGGCGAAGGCGACTTTCTGGTCTGTAACTGACACTGAGGCGCGAAAGCGTGGGGAGCAAACAGGATTAGATACCCTGGTAGTCCACGCCGTAAACGATGAGTGCTAAGTGTTAGGGGGTTTCCGCCCCTTAGTGCTGCAGCTAACGCATTAAGCACTCCGCCTGGGGAGTACGGTCGCAAGACTGAAACTCAAAGGAATTGACGGGGGCCCGCACAAGCGGTGGAGCATGTGGTTTAATTCGAAGCAACGCGAAGAACCTTACCAGGTCTTGACATCCTCTGACAACCCTAGAGATAGGGCTTTCCCCTTCGGGGGACAGAGTGACAGGTGGTGCATGGTTGTCGTCAGCTCGTGTCGTGAGATGTTGGGTTAAGTCCCGCAACGAGCGCAACCCTTGATCTTAGTTGCCAGCATTCAGTTGGGCACTCTAAGATGACTGCCGGTGACAAACCGGAGGAAGGTGGGGATGACGTCAAATCATCATGCCCCTTATGACCTGGGCTACACACGTGCTACAATGGACGGTACAAAGGGCAGCGAGACCGCGAGGTTTAGCCAATCCCATAAAACCGTTCTCAGTTCGGATTGTAGGCTGCAACTCGCCTACATGAAGCTGGAATCGCTAGTAATCGCGGATCAGCATGCCGCGGTGAATACGTTCCCGGGCCTTGTACACACCGCCCGTCACACCACGAGAGTTTGTAACACCCGAAGTCGGTGAGGTAACCTTTTGGAGCCAGCCGCCTAAGGTGGGACAGATGATTGGGGTGAAGTCGTAACAAGGTAGCCGTATCGGAAGGTGCGGCTGGATCACCTCCTTTCTAAGGAAGATTTACTAAAACGTTTGACGCGTCGAAGTTTTGTTCAGTTTTGATGGTTCAATCATCAAACAAACAATGGTAAGCATTGCTTATCATTCATTTTTATGGAATATGGGCCTATAGCTCAGCTGGTTAGAGCGCACGCCTGATAAGCGTGAGGTCGGTGGTTCGAGTCCACTTAGGCCCACCATATTCTCATTAAACGGGGCCTTAGCTCAGCTGGGAGAGCGCCTGCTTTGCACGCAGGAGGTCAGCGGTTCGATCCCGCTAGGCTCCACCAAAGATTTTTGCGTCAGCAAAATATCTAACCATACGATCTCTTCCGAGATCCATGATTGTTCTTTGAAAACTAGATAAAGATAAATTGATAGTCAAGAAATTACCGAGTATCGCCATTTTAGGTTTTAAACCTGATGTAACAACCAATTCGGTTAAGTTATGAAGGGCGCACGGTGGATGCCTTGGCACTAGGAGCCGACGAAGGACGGGACTAACACCGATATGCTTTGGGGAGCTGTAAGTGAGCTTTGATCCAGAGATTTCCGAATGGGGGAACCCATTGTTCGTAATGGAACAATATCCTTACTTGAATACATAGAGTATGGAAGGCAGACCCAGGGAACTGAAACATCTAAGTACCTGGAGGAAGAGAAAGCAATTGCGATTCCCTGAGTAGCGGCGAGCGAAACGGGATATAGCCCAAACCAAGAGGCTTGCCTCTTGGGGTTGTAGGACACTCTATACGGAGTTACAAAGGAATGGAGTAGACGAAGAAGTCTGGAAAGGCTCGTCAAAGAAGGTAACAACCCTGTAGTTGAAACTTCATTCCCTCTTGAGTGGATCCTGAGTACGGCGGGACACGTGAAATCCCGTCGGAAGCTGGGAGGACCATCTCCCAAGGCTAAATACTCCCTAGTGACCGATAGTGAACCAGTACCGTGAGGGAAAGGTGAAAAGCACCCCGGAAGGGGAGTGAAATAGAACCTGAAACCGTGTGCCTACAAGTAGTCAGAGCCCGTTAACGGGTGATGGCGTGCCTTTTGTAGAATGAACCGGCGAGTTACGATCCCATGCAAGGTTAAGTTGATAAGACGGAGCCGCAGCGAAAGCGAGTCTGAATAGGGCGATTTGAGTATGTGGTCGTAGACCCGAAACCAGGTGATCTACCCATGTCCAGGATGAAGTTCAGGTAACACTGAATGGAGGTCCGAACCCACGCACGTTGAAAAGTGCGGGGATGAGGTGTGGGTAGCGGAGAAATTCCAATCGAACTTGGAGATAGCTGGTTCTCTCCGAAATAGCTTTAGGGCTAGCCTCATGTGTAAGAGTCTTGGAGGTAGAGCACTGTTTGGACTAGGGGCCCTCATCGGGTTACCGAATTCAGACAAACTCCGAATGCCAAAGACTTATCCATGGGAGTCAGACTGCGAGTGATAAGATCCGTAGTCGAAAGGGAAACAGCCCAGACCACCAGCTAAGGTCCCAAAGTATACGTTAAGTGGAAAAGGATGTGGAGTTGCTTAGACAACCAGGATGTTGGCTTAGAAGCAGCCACCATTTAAAGAGTGCGTAATAGCTCACTGGTCGAGTGACTCTGCGCCGAAAATGTACCGGGGCTAAACGTATCACCGAAGCTGTGGATTGACACCTCTAGGTGTCAGTGGTAGGAGAGCGTTCTAAGGACTGCGAAGCTAGACCGTAAGGACTGGTGGAGTGCTTAGAAGTGAGAATGCCGGTATGAGTAGCGAAAGATGGGTGAGAATCCCATCCACCGAATGCCTAAGGTTTCCTGAGGAAGGCTCGTCCGCTCAGGGTTAGTCGGGACCTAAGTCGAGGCCGATAGGCGTAGACGATGGACAACAGGTTGATATTCCTGTACCACCTCTTTTCCGTTTGAGCAATGGGGGGACGCAGGAGGATAGGGTAAGCGCACTGCTGGATATGTGCGTCTAAGCAGTTAGGCTGATGATGAGGCAAATCCCATCATCGTGAAGGCTGAGCTGTGACAGCGAGCGAATTATAGTAGCGAAGTTCCTGATTCCACACTGCCAAGAAAAGCCTCTAGCGAGGAAAAAGGTGCCCGTACCGCAAACCGACACAGGTAGGCGAGGAGAGAATCCTAAGGTGAGCGAGAGAACTCTCGTTAAGGAACTCGGCAAAATGACCCCGTAACTTCGGGAGAAGGGGTGCTCTGGTAGGGTGCAAGCCCGAGAGAGCCGCAGTGAATAGGCCCAGGCGACTGTTTAGCAAAAACACAGGTCTCTGCGAAGCCGTAAGGCGAAGTATAGGGGCTGACGCCTGCCCGGTGCTGGAAGGTTAAGAGGAGTGCTTAGCGCAAGCGAAGGTGCGAATCGAAGCCCCAGTAAACGGCGGCCGTAACTATAACGGTCCTAAGGTAGCGAAATTCCTTGTCGGGTAAGTTCCGACCCGCACGAAAGGCGTAACGATCTGGGCACTGTCTCAACGAGAGACTCGGTGAAATTATAGTACCTGTGAAGATGCAGGTTACCCGCGACAGGACGGAAAGACCCCGTGGAGCTTTACTGTAGCCTGATATTGAATTTTGGTACAGCTTGTACAGGATAGGTAGGAGCCTTGGAAACCGGAGCGCCAGCTTCGGTGGAGGCATCGGTGGGATACTACCCTGGCTGTATTGAAATTCTAACCCGCGCCCCTTATCGGGGTGGGAGACAGTGTCAGGTGGGCAGTTTGACTGGGGCGGTCGCCTCCTAAAGAGTAACGGAGGCGCCCAAAGGTTCCCTCAGAATGGTTGGAAATCATTCGCAGAGTGTAAAGGCACAAGGGAGCTTGACTGCGAGACCTACAAGTCGAGCAGGGACGAAAGTCGGGCTTAGTGATCCGGTGGTTCCGCATGGAAGGGCCATCGCTCAACGGATAAAAGCTACCCCGGGGATAACAGGCTTATCTCCCCCAAGAGTCCACATCGACGGGGAGGTTTGGCACCTCGATGTCGGCTCATCGCATCCTGGGGCTGTAGTCGGTCCCAAGGGTTGGGCTGTTCGCCCATTAAAGCGGTACGCGAGCTGGGTTCAGAACGTCGTGAGACAGTTCGGTCCCTATCCGTCGTGGGCGCAGGAAATTTGAGAGGAGCTGTCCTTAGTACGAGAGGACCGGGATGGACGCACCGCTGGTGTACCAGTTGTCTTGCCAAAGGCATCGCTGGGTAGCTATGTGCGGAAGGGATAAGTGCTGAAAGCATCTAAGCATGAAGCCCCCCTCGAGATGAGATTTCCCATCACGTATGTGAGTAAGATCCCTAGAAGATGACTAGGTAGATAGGTCAGAGATGGAAGCATGGCGACATGTGGAGTTGACTGATACTAATCGATCGAGGACTTAACCACAAAGAGTCATATTTATATGAAACATTGGTCGATACTCGGCTTTCTTGACATCAATCCTTTATCTAGTTTTGAAGGAACAACCCTTCAATTGAATATTCGTCTGGTGATAATGGCGAAGAGGTCACACCCGTTCCCATGCCGAACACGGAAGTTAAGCTCTTCAGCGCCGATGGTAGTTGGGGGATCTCCCCCTGTGAGAGTAGGACGTCGCCAGGCAAATAGGAAAAAGAGTAGCTCTTAGGAGTTGCTCTTTTTTGGTTTGATTTGAAGTTCGAAGAACATGATTGTTTTATTAGATCTCTCCTAGACCGCAGTGCGAGGGTAGGGAGGAGCAAGAAGGTCGAGGACGCGAGGGAGAGAAGACCGGAGTGTGGCTCCCACACGAGGATCTGAACGAGTGAAGCGGACGAAGAGATTCGCCGCTCTTCACTAGCCGCAGCTTTCAGTGCCGATGGTCGTTGGGGGCTCCCCCTGTGAGAGTAGGACGTCGCCAGGCAAATGTGAAGAAAGAGTAGCTCTTAGGGGTTGCTCTTTTTTTGGTTTTGATTAAATTTGTTCGAAAAACCTCTCCATCTCTCAACCTAATACACTTATAATCTCCAGTCACCAGTATACCAACATCTTTTCACAATCTTTTTTATAGAGACATACACAGACTCGCTAACGGCAACATAAGATTAGAGTACACTTGATTATTCTGTCAGTTGAAATGTTTATAATTATGTATACAATTAGTGGTTTTGAGGCAGAATAGATTGTATGGAGGTGGAGGGCCCGATGTTAAATCAGGAACGTAAGGCGGCTTTGGAAGAGTGCATCGTTTGTCACGTTGAGAAGAAGGTTGGAATCCATCTATACACATCGTTTATCTGCACAGATTGTGAAAAGGAAATGGTTCACACAGAAACGAATGATCCTTTGTACAAAACGTTTATACAAAGGCTGAAAAAAGTGAATACTCCTCAAATCTACTCATAACCAGAAGGTATACATGGTTATGATTTTTTTTTGATGTCAGCGTTTTAATGGTTTATGAGTTTCGTTGATTCACCTTCATCTAAATACAATTTGCAATCTCCGAAGCATGGGACCGCATGGGTATGATACGATATGGATGGATATTTTACTTTAAGGAGATAGATGGAATGAAGCGAGATCATACAAGAACCCCGCTGATTGAGGCGATCGAGAGGCACCGGTCCACACAACCGATTTCATTTCATGTGCCGGGGCATAAGAACGGTTTATTGGTTCAGGATCAGCCATTTTATCAGTCGGATCTTACAGAATTAAGTGGTTTGGATGATTTACATGATTCCCATGAGGCGATTCGGGAAGCGGAGGAATTGCTTGGGGATGTATATGGGTCTTTAGTGAGTCATTTTCTGGTGAATGGAAGTACGGTAGGGAATATTGCGGCGATCCTTGCTTCCTGTGAACCTGGGGATACGGTATTCGTTCAGCGGAACTGTCATAAGTCGGTGCTGAACGGTATCAGGCTTGCCAAGGCTGTTCCGGTTTTCATTGAAACAGAGTGGGATGACATGGGGACCGCCCTTGGGATACGGTTGGATGATATAAAGGAAGCGATGAGCGTATTCCCTCATGTGAAAGCTTGTGTACTCACATATCCGACTTATTATGGGTTTACATACAATCTTAAAGAAATCATAGATGAGTGTCATAAGCATGATGTCGTCTGTATCATTGATGAGGCTCATGGTGCTCATTTTACAATAGGTCCGCCGTTTCCCGAATCCTCCATGGAGTGCGGGGCGGATATTGCTGTTCATTCCGCTCATAAGATGCTTCCGGCCATGACGATGGGATCGTATTTACATATTGGAAGTACCCGGGTGGATGCCTATAAGGTAAAAGACTATTTAACTATGCTACAATCAAGTAGTCCTTCGTATCCGATTATGGCATCCCTTGATTATGCGAGATCCTATGTCGGGACGTTTTTAAAAGAGGACTTGGATCAAACACTGGAGCAGGTTCGCGAATTTATAGATGGGATTGAACGGATCCATCCTCAGCTCATTGTTCAACAGGCACATGATCCATTAAAGTTGATCATGAAGTTTGAAGGGCGGACGGGTTATGTTTTAAAGGAGCTGTTAGAATCTGTAGGTGTCTACGCTGAACTTGCTGATCCGAATCAGGTACTGCTGATTCTTCCTTTAGTAAAGAAAGGTTTTTCGTTTCCGTATACGGAAGCGATCACCAGGATAAACAAGGCGCTTGAGAATGAGCCTGTGGTGGAAGTCACTCCTATGGAGCGGATAGCTGGCTCGAGAAGGCACCCCCCTTTTTCCAGCTTGGCATTAACCGTGGAGGAAATGGATGGGAAAGTGGAAGTGTTGATTTCCCTGGACAATGCAGAAGGAGAAGTTTCCGCTGGAATGGTGACGCCTTATCCACCGGGTATCCCCTTACTGGTGCCGGGAGAACGCATCACTGCCGATGTAATCCGGCGTTTGAACGAATATATAAGGAATAAGGCAAACATACAGGGGCATCACCGATTGGCTGACCATTGTGTGTATGTGTATCGATAAAGCGGAGGGAAACAAATGACAAGAGGATTGTTCATTACCGTTGAAGGTCCCGAGGGAGCCGGGAAGTCAACGATATTATCAGAGTTATATCAACAACTGCTGCAGGATGGCCTGGATGTTGTCCAGACGAGGGAGCCTGGTGGTATTTCCATAGCTGAGCAGATCAGGGAAGTCATATTAAATACTAAGAACACAGAAATGGATAAACGGACGGAAGCACTGTTATATGCAGCTGCGAGACGTCAGCATCTGGTGGAGAAAGTGATTCCGGCACTTAAAGCAGGCAGGATCGTCATTTGTGACCGGTTTATTGACAGTTCCCTCGCCTATCAGGGGAATGCCCGTGGCATCGGGATGAAAGAAGTCATGGATATCAATCAATTTGCGATTGAAGATAAGATGCCGGATCTCACGTTGTATTTTGACATTGATCCCGAAGAGGGATTAAAGAGAATTGCAAAGCATAACGGCAGGGAAGTGAATCGCTTGGATCTCGAATCGGTTGAATTTCATACTCGCGTCCGGGAGGGGTATCAGAAGTTGATCGAACAATATCCTGATCGTATTCAAGTCATCGATGCAAGTAAGAGTAAGGAAGCGGTATTTGCTGATGCGTACGAAATCGTGACGGGTTATTTAAACAGATGAAACTAGTAGAAGAGACGGACGGCCGGGCAAAAATTCGTTGCTCGGCCATCCGTCTCTTTTTTAGATGAAGCATTGGAGTCTTTTCAATGATATAATAGAAGGAAGTAAATGGCTTTATAACGGAGGAATTCATTCATGAAGGTAATTATGGCAGTTGTACAGGATAAGGATAGCAATCGTTTGTCTAATGCCCTGATGGAACATAATTTTCGTTCGACAAAATTAGCGAGCACCGGCGGCTTTTTGAAGTCAGGAAATACGACGTTCATTATTGGTACTGAGGATATTCGTGTGGAGAAAGCATTACAGGTTATTAAGGAAAACTGTCAGTCACGTGATCAAATGGTGGCACCGGTGTCCCCTATGGGTGGAAATGCAGATTCCTATGTGCCTTATCCCGTAGAAGTGGCCGTAGGCGGGGCAACGGTATTCGTTCTCCCGGTAGAACAATTCCATCAGTTTTAAAGTGAGGTTGAATCACTATGAAAATTAATCAGGACCACCGTGTGTCCTTGGATAGTGTTGCGAAAGAACAGAGAACGGGCAGTACCGGTCAAGTGAAGTTCGGTCAGCTCGTTCAGAAACATGATCAGAAAATGCAGATGGACCAGCTTAATAAGCTTCTTGGCACGATAGAGGACGCCGGCACCCGTTTAGCCCAGTCAAGGACATTCAAAGATCTTGCCAAATATAAAACATTGGTCAAGAAGTTTGTACGGGAAGCAGTCGACTTCGGAATGGACCTGAAGCAGTCCCATACCTGGAATCAATATGGGGAGGGACGAAAGCTGAATATCGTCGAAACGGTGGACCAGCATCTTGTCGGTTTAACGGAGGATGTATTGGATAAAGAAAAGAAGTCCATTGATATATTAGGGAAAATCGGGGAAATAAAAGGTCTGCTTATTAATCTTTATATGTAAGAGAGTGATGTTAAGACATGTTGTTTGAAGAGATACAACCATTTCAGCCAGTCGTCCTTCAGATGCTGCAGAATAGTATATTGAAGGATCGTGTCGCTCATGCTTATTTATTCGAGGGTGAAAAAGGGACACGAAAGAAAGAAATGAGCATGCTGTTCGCCAAGGCATTATTATGCCTGAACCGGGTAGACGGAAAGCCATGTGAAGACTGCTCCAACTGCAGAAGGATCAATCACGGGAATCACCCGGATCTGCATGTGGTGGAGCCGGATGGTCTATCTATCAAGAAGGATCAGATTAAAAGTCTGCAAGAAGAATTTTCGAAGACGGGTGTAGAATCCAAGAAGAAGATCTATATCATCGTTCACGGAGATAAGATGACGGCGAATGCGGCAAACAGCCTATTAAAGTTTCTGGAAGAGCCGCTCGCGGATACAACCGCGATTCTCATCACAGAAAATATTCATCGGATCCTGCCGACCATTCTTTCCAGGTGCCAGACGGTTTCATTTAAACCGTTACCGAAAGAACAGCTGACCAAACAGTTATTGGAAGAGGGAATCCCGCCTCACTTTGCCACTCTTGCAGCCAACTTGACGAACCATTATGAGGAAGCTGTAGAAATATGTCAAAATGAGTGGTTTGCACAAGCAAGAATAATAGTGTTAAAATTATATGAAGTCCTCCAGAAAAGTCCCTTCCAAGCAATGGTCAAAATACAAGAGGATTTTGTACAGCACTTCAAAGAAAAAGATCAAGTCGATCGAGCATTGGATCTTTTACTTCTAATATATAAAGACTTACTTCATATCCAGTTAGGAAAAGAAGAACAGCTCGTGTACCCGGACCAAAAGGAAAACTGGAAATCCAACGCACTTCAAGTATCAACCAATCGTCTTTCTACTAATATGACGGTGATCCTTGAAGCAAAACGCAAATTAAACGCCAATATGAATTCGCAGCTGCTAGTAGAACAGCTTATGCTAAAACTGCAGGGGTGATGGTCCTTTGTACGATGTTGTAGGAGTTCGCTTTAAAAAAGCGGGTAAAATCTATTATTTCGATCCGGGTGAATTGGACATTCAAAAAGATTGTTATGTAATCGTTGAAACGGTCCGCGGAGTCGAATTTGGAAAAGTAGTCGTAGAGAGAAAGCAAGTCGGAGAAAATGATGTAGTGCTTCCATTGAAAAAAGTGATTCGGATCGCCGATCAAAAAGACCGGTTGATCGTGGACGAGAACAAGTCGTCTGCAACGGAAGCCTATAACGTATGTTGTGATAAAATTAATCAGCATCAATTGGATATGAAATTGGTGGATGTAGAATATACATTCGATCGTAATAAAGTCATATTCTATTTTACGGCTGATGGACGTGTTGATTTCCGGGAGCTGGTGAAAGACCTGGCCTCCATTTTCCGTACGCGCATTGAACTTCGTCAGATTGGCGTTCGAGACGAAGCAAAAATGCTTGGTGGTATCGGTCCTTGTGGCCGCATGCTGTGTTGTTCAACCTTTTTAGGGGATTTTGAACCTGTGTCCATCAAAATGGCGAAGGATCAAAATCTATCCCTTAATCCCACGAAGATTTCAGGTTTATGCGGACGTTTGATGTGCTGTCTGAAATACGAGAATGATGAGTATGAAGCAGCAAAAGAAGAATTACCTGATATCGGAGAAGTGATTAAGACACCTCATGGAAAAGGTAAAGTGGTAGGTCTTAATATTCTGGAACGTATTCTTCAGGTGGAAATCAAAGAAGAAGAGCGGGTTCTGGAATTCACATTAGATGAAATTATGAACGAAGGTGCCGTATCATTCCAAGCCACAGAGTAACGGGGTGTAGTGTCGTGGATAAGAAAGAGTTCTTTGATTCAGTCAGTAACATGGAACAACAAATTGGTGACTTGTATCATCAATTAGGTGAGCTCAAACAATGTCTAGCTGAAATGTTAGAGGAAAATAATTCTCTAAAGTTAGAAAATGAACATTTGCGCCGTAGACTGGAACAAACAGAGAACTCACCAAAAAAGGTACAAACAAACAGCGATGCGGGTACGACGAGTGAGTCAGACTTAGAAGATAAAACACTGGATATCGGAGAAGGCTATGACAACCTTGCTCGATTATACCAGGAAGGATTTCATATTTGTAACATACATTTCGGAAGTCCCCGGAAGGATGAAGACTGCTTATTCTGCCTTTCCTTCTTAAATAAGAAATAAAGGACACTTCATTCTTCTGAACAGAATACAAATAAAAAGGACTGATCCACGTATAGTGGGATTGGTCCTTTTTAGTGATTTACTCCGTAACCAGTTATAATAGAAGAAAAAAATGGAGGAAGCCTATGGTCGAGTTAAAAGAAGATGAGCGTTTAGATTATCTATTAGCTGAAAACATGAGGATCATTCAAAGCCCTTCTGTGTTTTCCTTTTCAACAGATGCGGTCCTTTTGGCCCACTTCAGCTATTTGCCGATCCAAAAGGGTAAGGTCGTTGATTTATGTTCAGGGAACGGCATCATCCCCTTATTGCTTAGTGCAAGAACCAATGTCCACATAACAGGTGTGGAAATCCAAGAGCGTCTATTTGATATGGCCCAGCGGAGTGTCGAGTATAATGACCGTCAACATCAGATCACGATGAAAAAAGGAGATGTAAAGGAGATTGACCAACTCCTCCATCATTCTCACTATGATGTGGTTACCTGCAATCCTCCCTATTTCAATACGCCGCCAGGAGATAAACGAAATGTGAACGAGCACTATGCGATTGCCCGTCACGAAATTTTATGCACCCTTGAAGATACCATCCAGGCGTCCAGCTATTTGCTGAAACAGGGAGGCAAGGCTTCCTTCGTTCACCGCCCCGGCCGTTTGATGGATATTCTCTCATTGATGAGAAAACATCGTCTCGAGCCCAAGCGATTGCGCTTTGTGTATCCAAAGCCCGGGAGAGAGGCCAATACGATATTAATAGAAGGAATAAAAGATGGGAAACCGGACCTAAAGATCCTTCCACCTTTATATGTGTACGATGAGCAGAATGAGTACACTAAAGAAGTACATGATATGCTATATGGAAATCATAAATCGGACCACCAAACATGATCCAGGAGGTGATAATCACCATGAACCAACAGAAAAGTTTTCAGGACAGTGAAAAAGGAAGCCTGTATCTTGTCCCCACACCGATCGGAAATCTCGAGGATATGACGTTCCGTGCCATCCGAATGATGAAGGAAGCGACGGTGATTGCAGCGGAGGATACGAGGAATACCAAGAAACTGTGCAATTACTTTGAAATTGATACACCAATCATCAGTTACCATGAACATAATAAAGAAACGAGCGGACAGAAATTGATTGAGCGAATGGAGAGGGGAGAGCTCGTGGCCCTTGTCAGTGATGCAGGAATGCCATCGATCTCAGATCCTGGTTATGAATTGGTGAAAGAAGCAATCGAACACAACATTGCCGTCATTCCACTGCCCGGGGCAAATGCCGCCCTTACGGCTCTCATCGCTTCAGGTTTAGCTCCTCAGCCATTTTATTTCCACGGTTTTCTGCATAGAGGAAAAAAAGACAAAAGAGCTGAGCTTGAAACACTTAAGTCGTTGGAAGATACCTTTATCCTTTACGAATCGCCACACAGATTAAAAGAAACATTAAAAGAATTATATGCGGCTTTAGGAAATAGACAAATCGTCATCTGCCGGGAGCTTACGAAGAAGTTCGAGGAGTTCATTCGAGGTTCAATCGGGGAAGTGATCGAATGGGCGAATGAAGGAGAAGTGCGGGGTGAATTCTGCTTATTGATCGAAGGAGCAGGCCCACAAGAGAAAGAGGAGGAAGACGCTTGGTGGAGCAGCTACTCCCTGCAAGATCATGTCCAGCACTATGTAGATGAAGAAAGCATGTCTTCAAAGGAAGCCATCAAACAAGTCTCCAAAGAGAGATCTCTCCCTAAACGGGAAGTCTACCAGGCTTACCATGTGGAATGACGGCACAACAAAAAGGCCTGAGTCGAATGGACTCAGGCCTGTCATATAGCAAAGAATTATTTTGATTGTAAAGATTCCTGAATTTCTTTCAGTAACTGATCTGCACCTTCACGGCTAAGAACTAATTTACCATTCGCAAGCTTGATGTTGTCATCAGAAACTTCACCAGTAATTTGGCAAGTCATGCTTGGCTTATATTTCTTCAAGATGATTCTTTCGTCATCCACATAAATTTCCAAAGCATCTTTCTCAGCGATACCTAATGTACGACGTAGTTCGATTGGAATAACGACACGGCCAAGTTCATCAACTTTTCTTACAATACCTGTAGACTTCATTTGAGAATCTCCTCCAAATAAATATTATTATTTATCTCTATCTGTTTCGTCAATATTCGACAAATTTCATTAACTGATACTATCATACCAACGATTAGGAATCTCGTCAATAATTAAATCTGTAAATTATTAATAATAAATGGATGTTCAAGTCTTGTTATAATAAGCTTTACGCTTTGTTGTAAATAAATGTATTACCAATTGAATATTATTGTAATGAAAGTAATATATAATGAGATTGTCGAATTTTCTTTATCTAATACGTAAGTTCGACAATGTTCGACAAAACCCAATGTCCTATTCGACAAAACTTACAATCAACATTGTTTAGTTGCAGAAACCCTTTATTTTAGGTATATTTTGATGAGATAAGAGGTTAAGATGATAGGTAAGGTCAAGGATGGATGTATATAACAGACCTGCCACTATAAACCATACGGAGTCTGATTTGGGTTTATGGGGGTAAGTGAAAAAATGAGGAGGAACAGGAAGTGGAAGAAAAGTTGAACACCTTCTATATTACAACGCCGATTTATTATCCAAGTGGAAATTTACATATTGGACATGCATACACCACGGTTGCCGGTGATGCCATGGCCCGTTATAAGAGAATGCGTGGATTCGATGTCATGTACCTTACAGGGACGGACGAGCATGGCCAGAAGATCCAAAGAAAAGCCGAGGAAGAAGGGATCACACCTCAGGCATATGTTGACGGAATTGTAAGCGGCATTAAAGACTTGTGGGAGAAGTTGGATATATCCTATGATGACTTTATCCGGACAACGGAGAAGCGTCATAAGGATATCGTGGAAAAAATCTTCAATCAGCTTGTCCAGCAGGGCGATATTTATCTGGATCAGTATGAAGGATGGTACTGTACACCATGTGAATCCTTCTTTACGGAAAGACAATTAGAAAATGGGAATTGCCCTGATTGTGGACGCCCGGTTGAAAAAGTAAAAGAAGAGTCGTATTTCTTCAAGATGAGTAAATACGTCGATCGCCTACTTGCTTATTATGAAGAGAATCCTGAGTTCATTCAACCAGAATCCCGAAAGAATGAGATGGTGAATAACTTCATTAAACCAGGTTTGGAAGACCTTGCTGTTTCACGTACTACTTTTGATTGGGGAGTGAAAGTACCTGGTGATCCGAAGCACGTTATTTATGTTTGGATCGATGCCCTTTCCAACTACATCACGGCTTTAGGGTATGGCAGCGAACAAGACGCAAACTACTTGAAATATTGGCCGGCCGATGTGCATCTGGTAGGAAAGGAAATTGTCCGTTTCCATACGATCTATTGGCCGATCATGCTGATGGCTTTGGATCTTCCGCTTCCCAAGAAAGTCTTTGCTCATGGATGGCTACTGATGAAAGACGGGAAAATGTCCAAGTCCAAAGGGAATGTCGTGGATCCTGTTACCCTTATTGATCGATATGGTCTTGATTCTCTACGCTACTATTTATTAAGAGAAGTGCCATTCGGATCGGATGGTGTCTTTACGCCGGAAGGATTCGTAGAGAGAATTAATTTTGACCTGGCCAATGACCTGGGGAACTTATTGAATCGGACCGTGGCGATGATCAATAAATACTTCGATGGAGTCATTCCGACGTATGTTGATTCTGAAGGTGAATTTGATCAAGCACTCCTGGATATGAACAATGAGACGGTGAAGAAATATGAAGAAGCCATGGAAAATATGGAGTTTTCAGTTGCCCTGTCCAGCCTTTGGCAGTTAATCAGCCGTACGAATAAATACATCGATGAAACGCAGCCATGGACCCTGGCGAAAGATGAGAGTAAAAAGGAAGAACTGGGAAGTGTAATGAGTCACTTGGCTGAATCATTGAGAAGAGTGGCAGTCCTCTTACAGCCTTTCTTGACAAGAACACCTAAGAAAGTCTTCGAGCAGCTGAATCTGCATGATGAAAACATGCACACATGGGAAAGCCTGGAGCGATTCGGAGCCATTCCGGCAGGCACCGAAGTAGTCAAAAAAGGTGAGCCTATCTTCCCGCGTCTTGAACTTCAGGAAGAGGTAGCCTTTATTAAAGAGAAAATGCAGGGATCAGCTCCTGTTGAGGAAGAGAAGAAGGAAGTTTCCGCACCGGAAGCCTCAGATGAAATCGGAATTGACGATTTCATGAAAGTCGAGCTTCGGGTAGCCGAAGTGATTGGAGCGGAACCGGTTAAAAAAGCCGATAAGCTACTAAAGCTGCAATTGGATCTCGGCTTTGAAAAACGTCAAGTTGTGTCGGGAATTGCGAAATTTTATCAGCCGGACGAGCTCGTTGGGAAAAAAGTGATCTGCGTAACGAACTTGAAGCCGGTAAAACTTCGTGGGGAACTTTCCCAAGGAATGATCCTTGCGGGAGAAGAAAATGGAACGTTATCTCTTGCTTCCATCGATCAGTCCTTACCAAATGGAACAAAAGTTAAATAAATGATTCTTTGTGATCAATCAATAAAGGGATGTTCCACGTGGAACATCCCTTTATTATATTTATATAATGAATAAAATGAAATGGGGTTGTTGATAAAATAAATTAACTATATCAATATAGTTAATAGAGAGAGATAAACAGATAATTTTGGTTCTGTCACTAAAATAGATAAAATGGAGTGTGACTGTAATTAGAACTCCGTAAATAAAAAATATCCAAAGAAACCATAATATGTAATGTGAATGTTACATGAATGTGATGCTTGTCATGCGTTTTTATATTAAACTTATCTTTATTACAAGGAGTGTCTTATATGCTATTTGATACACATGTTCATTTGAATGCTGAACAATTTGACGAAGATCTGGAGGAGGTATTGTCAAGGGCAAGAGAAGCTGGAGTCGAAAAAATGGTGGTTGTCGGTTTTGATCGCCCGACCATTAATCGGGCCATGGAACTCATTGATCAATATGATTTTCTATATGCTGCAATCGGGTGGCATCCAGTGGATGCAATTGATATGAATGATGAGGATTTAGTTTGGATAGAAGAACTTTCACAGCACCCTAAAGTAGTGGCAATAGGGGAAATGGGGCTTGACTATCATTGGGACAAATCCCCCAAGGATGTTCAAAAAGAAGTATTCCGAAAACAGATTCAACTAGCTAAGAAAGTAAAACTCCCGATCGTCATACACAACCGTGAAGCCACACAGGATATCGTGGATATTCTCAGGGAAGAAGGGGCGGAGGAAGTCGGAGGGATCATGCACTGCTTCAGTGGAAGTCCTGAAATCGCTCAAGAATGTGTAGAAATGAATTTCTATATTTCCCTTGGAGGTCCCGTAACGTTTAAAAATGCCAAGAAACCAAAAGATGTGGCTAGAGAAATCCCGCTTGAGAAGCTTCTGATTGAAACCGATTGTCCTTATCTCGCCCCTCATCCATATAGAGGGAAGAGGAATGAACCGGCTTACGTGAAGCTTGTAGCGGAACAAATCGCTGAACTGAAAGAAGTATCTTTGGAGGAAGTAGAAAAAATCACAACAGAAAATGCAATAAAATTATTCAACATAAACTGACATCAGATATTGTCGAGAATTGAGAGAGCTTGTCCAAATAGTTAAATAAAACAAAAAGTTCTACATAGGAATCGTGTTTCATAGGATAAACGTGTCGATAACTCTCTCTTTTCTTTTTCTTGCATTTTCTGCATAATATGTTTTGTGTTACCCGGGTTGTAATATTTTGCTAGATTAGGTTAGAAGAAGTAAGGGTTGACAGTCACTGGATAACTCTATATAATCACTCCGAGAAAAGGAGGCGTTTTTCATGAACTTTAAAGCCATGAAAAGCCTGTTTTCCAAGTCTTTGAGTCGAAGGAAATGGATTGTTACAATCGGAACCATCGTAACATCGGCAGCTGTATTCGGAATTCTTTTTTATGAAGGATCCAAGAACACTGTAGCATTGACCTTAGACGGCGAGCAAAAAGAGATTAGGACGCATGCAAACACGATTCAAGATATATTAGAAGAATTAGAGATTTCACCCCGCTCAGAAGACTATTTGTACCCCTCGGGGAATACGAAGGTTTCAAATAACATGAATATCGTTTGGGAACCGGCAAAACAGGTAGGGATAGCAGTAGGTGGCCAGGAGAAAAAAATCTGGACGACTGCCGAAACAGTAAAAGAGTTACTCTCTGAAAATGAAATTCAAGTAGGAGAACATGATAAGGTCCAACCCGGCTTATCAGAAAAAGTAACAGGGAAGATGAAAGTAAAGATTGACCCCGCATTTTCACTTAAGCTTGTAAACGGTGGAAAAGAACAAAAGGTATGGTCTACTTCGACTACGGTCGCTGACTTTTTAAAGCAACAAGGAATTACACTAAAAGATTCAGACCGTGTTGAACCAAGTTTAGACAAAGTTGTTAAAGCAAATGATGTCGTAAATGTCGTTCGAGTTGAAAAAGTCACCGATGTAGTGGAAGAGACAAAGAATTTCACCGTTATTTCCAAGAAGGACTCCGACCTTTCAAAAGGAAAAGAGAAAGTCGTTCAAGAAGGCAAAAACGGAAAAGTTGAAAAGAAGTATGAAATCGTAAAAGAGAATGGTAAAGAGGTTTCCAGAAAATTAGTGAGTGAAAGAGTCGTGGAAGAAAGTCAGGATAAAATCGTCAATGTCGGAACAAAGGTTTTAGTGGCCCAGGTTTCACGTGGACGTTCTTCATCCTCATCATCCAGTGCAGAAGCATCAGCCGCTCCTAGTGGCGGACGGGAATTCTATGTCAGTTCTACTGCGTACACAGCTTCATGTAATGGATGCTCCGGCCATACGGCTACAGGCATCAATCTGAAATCGAATCCTAACGTTAAGGTGATCGCAGTCGATCCTTCCGTTATTCCTTTAGGTTCAAAGGTCTATGTGGAAGGCTATGGATATGCTGTTGCGGCAGATACAGGCGGAGCGATCAAAGGGAATAAAATCGATGTATTCTTCGCATCCAAATCAGACGCTTATCGTTGGGGAAGAAAAACAATCAAAGTGAAAATATTGAACTAGGAGCAGGGTGTTTTCCTGCTTTTTTTTATTTCTCGGTTAAAACCGTTATAATAGCTTTAGGTCTTCATTTATTAGACGAATTGAAGTGCAAAAATGTTTCAACTTTTTTGGAGGAATTATGAAAATCAAAGAAATCATTGTAGTGGAAGGTAAGGATGATACGGTAGCCATTCAGCGTGCCGTCAACGCAGATACGATCGAAACGAATGGTTCTGCGGTGTCTCCTGCTACTATAGAGAAAATCAAGCACGCCCAGGAAAAAAGGGGCGTTATCATATTTACGGATCCCGATTATCCGGGGGAGCGAATTCGAAAGATCGTGAGTGAAGCGGTACCTGGATGCAAGCATGCTTTTGTACATAAGAAAGACGCGCTGCCGAAATCAGGCAGGGGGATAGGTGTCGAACATGCAAGCCCGGACGTTATAAGGGAGTCCTTGAAGGAAGCTCATTTGTTGGATGTCGATCAGGCAGAAATCATTTCAAAGGAAGATTTGATCGATGCCGGTTTAATCGGGAGCCCGCAGTCGAAGGACAGGAGAATAGCCCTTGGTGAGAAGCTTAGAATCGGATACACTAATGGAAAACAGCTGCAGAAACGTTTACGGATGTTTAATATTCAAAAAGAAGAATTTAAAAACGCGTTAATGGAAATCATTCAGGAGGAAGAACATGCATAAAGATATTGCAACCCCGATACGAACGAAGGAAATCCTTTCAAAGTACGGATTTTCGTTTAAGAAGAGCCTTGGCCAGAATTTTTTAATTGATCCCAATATTTTAAGGAACATAACGGAATATGCAGGACTATCCGAGAAAACAGCGGCCATTGAAATCGGACCTGGAATCGGAGCCCTGACAGAACACCTTGCCCGTACTTCGGGAAAGGTTGTAGCCTTTGAGATCGATCAGCGACTGATCCCGATCCTGGATGACACCCTGTCTCCTTATGATAATGTGAAAATTATAAATGAAGATATCCTGGAAGCGGATGTTGAAGCGATCATAAACAGGGAATTTGAAGGATTCGACGATATCATGGTGGTAGCCAATCTTCCGTATTACGTCACCACGCCCATCATCCTGAAATTGTTGATGGAGCGTCTCCCGATCAGGGGAATATGTGTCATGCTCCAAAAGGAAGTGGGGGACCGTATTTCAGCTCAGCCGGGAACAAAGGCATATGGATCACTTTCCATCGCCATTCAGTATTATACAGAGGCAGAGATGGTCATGACTGTCCCTAAAACGGTCTTTATGCCCCAGCCGAATGTAGACTCTGCCGTCATCCGCCTGACGAAGCGTGAGAAGCCTCCTGTAGACGTCATCAGTGAAGACTTCCTCTTTACCGTTACACGCTCGTCCTTCGCTCAAAGAAGAAAGACGATTTTAAATAACTTAACGAGTCAACTCCCTCAAGGGAAGGAAAAGAAAGAGCTGATCCTGGAGGCATTATCCCAAGCTGGCGTCGAACCTACCCGCAGGGGGGAGACACTGACGATACAGGAATTCGGCCGCTTAAGCGATGAGTTGTACCCGAATTTCAACTAAAGCATGCATAAATGGCTAAACGCGAAGGAGCGTTTAGCCATTTTTTTGTATATGTTAACTGATCAGTCCACTCCCATTTTATTGACACGGAATATTCCGGGAGTGCATAGGTTATCACAGGGAATATTTACTTAATGGATGATAAGGAAGGGCTTTGAGAAGGGCAGGCGGATGCAGACCCTCCTCGGCTTGTTGATTTCCTATTTTGTTTTATCAACCAATGTTTAGCCCATGGGAGTGACTGATGTGAATATCGAAATCAATGATGTCGTAGGTCGCCTTTCATATCGATGTGATATTTTATTCAGGGTAATAGATATCCGCATGATAGATGGTCATAAAACGGCAGTACTGTATGGTGAAGATTTTCGATTAATAGCGGATGCTCCTTTTCATGATTTGAAGAAGATGGACCCTAGAGAACAGGACCGGATTACACAGGAATTTCGTTCGAAAGAAGAACAATCCCTGGATCTGTTCCGACAGGATATAGAGCTTCTCAAGTATAAGCAGGAATACAGGGTAACGAATGCTTATCGAGACGATTATAACTATTTCCAAGTCCCGGGGAAAGTGCTTCATCTTGATGGAGATCCCAGCTATTTAAGAAAATGCCTAGATCTTTATGAGAAAATCGGTGTCCCGGTAAAAGGCGTCCACTGCAGCGAAACAGAGATGCCTAACCAAATCGGATCCCTTATCGATAAATATAGACCGAATATTATTGTATTAACTGGCCACGATGCCTACTCCAAATCAAAAGGGGCCAAGGCTGATATCAACGCCTACCGCCATTCGAAGTATTTTGTTCAGGCAGTAAGAGAGGCACGCAGCAAATCTCCCCACCTGGATCAGCTTGTGATCTTCGCCGGCGCCTGTCAATCCCACTTTGAATCCCTGATCCATGCAGGTGCCAACTTCGCGAGTTCCCCGTCAAGAGTCAATATCCATGCCTTGGATCCCGTTTATATCGTCGCAAAGATCTGTTTCACGGGGTTTAAAGATTCGGTGAATGTCTGGGATGTCATCCGCAATACACTGACAGGAGATAAAGGATTGGGTGGAATCGAGACGAAAGGTGTTCTTCGGACGGGAATGCCATATAAAATCACTGAAGAAGAATAGGGAAGGTTCGACAAAACCTTCTAAGACCTTACAATTACTTGTAGGGTCTATTTCCTTTTAAGGTGACATATACTGGTTGAGTGGTGATTTTTTAACCTTGTCGGGACTTGTCAAGCCGCCTCCACTTTTATTGTTTACATAATTTTTCATTCATTGGGGAATGTTAGGGTTGTAGAAAAAACGTACTTTTTGTTGAATAAAATATATTGACAGGTGTTCGTGATTCTTGTTAAAATAATAAATTTATTTGACTAAAATTACATAATGTGTTATATTTAATTACAGTGAGGTGGAAGCGAAATGCCAAAAACATTAGCCGACATTAAAAGATCCCTTGATTCTAATCTGGGGAAACGTTTAATGCTTAAAGCAAACGGTGGACGTCGAAAAACAATTGAGCGTTCAGGTGTTCTAGCCGAAACGTATCCTTCTGTATTCGTGGTTCAGCTGGATCAAGAAGAGAATGCGTTCGAACGAGTTTCTTACAGCTATGCAGATGTTCTCACTGAGACAGTTCAATTAACATTTTATGATGAAGCAACAGGAAATATCATCTTTAGCCAGCAGTAGACAATTGTTTGCTGCTTTTTTATTTGTTTAAAAATACATGTTTTACATATGAGCTTTCAACATTATTTGACCTCTACGTACACATACTAACGATGTGGTGCAACTAAAGGAGGTAGACAATGAGTAGAAGAAGAGGGATCATGTCTGACCAATTAAAAGAGGAAATCGCTCAGGAATTAGGGTTTTATGACGTTGTTCAGAAGGATGGCTGGGGCGGGATCACGTCCCGGGACGCAGGGAATATGGTAAAGCGTGCAGTCGAGCGAGCAAGCAGGCAGCTGTCCGAACACCATCCGCACTAACTCTTTTACACATATGGATTACATCTTTTATCAGTACCATATTCAAAAGGTCGCCTAAAAAGTGTCATGCTTTTTCCGGCGACCTTTGTTTATAAAGGCAACGCCATCTTTCCTATCAGTACTTTACGTGATAAAATAACATACTTATATGAGTATGTTTAGAAGTTAACACTCTCTATAATAAGTGTATGATACAATATAACAAAGAGTATTGGTAAGAAGGTGATGATATGAGGTTATTAGTAAAGGCGCCGGCAAAAATTAACCTATCACTTGATGTTTTACATAAACGTTCAGATGGTTACCATGAAGTTGAGATGGTTATGACGACAATCGATTTAGCGGATAGAATTGAACTGACGAATCTTTCAGACGATACGATCAAAATTCTTTCCCACAATCGATTTGTGCCGGATGATGGAAGAAACCTTGCCTATCAGGCTGCACATCTGTTGAAAGAGAAATTGAACATCAAGAAGGGTGTAGCCATTTCCATCGATAAAGTGATCCCTGTAGCGGCAGGGTTGGCAGGGGGAAGCAGTGATGCAGCAGCGACTTTGAAAGGGCTGAATCGCTTATGGGATTTAGGTCTGAGTATGGACGAACTGGCAGAGCTTGGTGCTGAAATCGGTTCTGATGTATCCTTTTGTGTTTATGGAGGGACAGCCTTGGCGTCGGGAAGAGGAGAGAAGATCAAACATCTTCCCGCTCCCCCGAACTGCTGGGTGATCCTGGCAAAACCGACGATAGGCGTTTCAACAGCGGATGTGTATAAAAATCTGGACTTGAAAAACATACAGCATCCGGATACCAGCGCAATGGTATCAGCTTTAGAACATGGGAATTATCGTGATATTTGCTCCAATCTTGGGAATGTACTCGAATCGGTTACATTGGATATGCATCCGGAAGTTTCCCAGATAAAAGATCAAATGGAGCGGTTCGGTGCCGATGCCGTTCTGATGAGCGGAAGCGGACCGACAGTATATGGATTGGTGCAATATGAATCAAGACTTCATCGAATCTACAATGGTTTAAGAGGGTTTTGTGATCAAGTTTTCGCAGTGCGCATGCTTGGAGATTAAGAGCTCTTGCCGAAATCCGTATATTAATGATATATTTACATTATAATATTCGGATTTAGGAGGTTTCTTTGGTGAAGTTTAAGCGCAGCGAACGATTGATTGATATGACGCACTATTTATTAGAACGGCCCCACCAACTTGTGCCCTTGACTTTTTTCTCTGAACGGTACGGTTCTGCCAAGTCTTCCATCAGTGAAGACTTGACGATTGTAAAGGAAACATTTGAGGGACGGGGTGTCGGGACGGTACAGACGGTTCCCGGGGCAGCAGGTGGAGTGAAATATGTACCAAAGGTAAATAGTCAGGAAGCGAAGGCTATGATTGAAGAGCTTTGTATCCACCTGGAAAGCTCCGATCGCCTATTACCGGGCGGATACCTTTATATGACCGACCTGCTTGGTAACCCGCAGCTCATGAAGAGTGTCGGCAAATTACTGGCATCCGCATTTGCTGAAAAAGATATAGACGTCATTATGACGGTCGCAACGAAGGGAATTCCGATTGCCAATGCGATTGCCTCATATTTGAATGTGCCGGTGGTCATTGTCAGAAGGGACAGCCGTGTAACCGAAGGATCGACAGTGAGCATCAATTATGTGTCCGGTTCATCGAAGAGAATTCAATCCATGGTACTTTCTAAAAGGAGTTTGAAGGAAGGGTCCAAAGTATTGGTTGTCGATGATTTCATGAAAGCTGGCGGGACCATCAATGGAATGAAAAACCTGTTGGAAGAGTTTTCAGCCACCTTGTCGGGGATCGGGGTTCTGGTTGAATCCAATAGCATGGACGGACGATTGGTGGATGATTATGTTTCATTGTTGAAATTGTCTGATGTAAACGAAAAGGATAAACAGATTTCCTTAACGGAAGGAAATTACTTTCAATCCAATCTAACATTTTTACCATAAGGGGAGGCATCTACTATGCGTGTAGTTTCTACTAAGGAAGCACCGGCAGCAATCGGGCCATATTCACAAGGGATTGTCGTCAATAATTTGTTCTACAGTTCAGGACAGATTCCTTTGACGGCTGAGGGTTCAATGATCGAAGGAGATGTAGTGGAGCAGACGCATCAAGTGTTCCGCAATCTTCAAGCTGTATTATCGGAAGCTGGGGCTTCCATCGAAACAGTGGTCAAAGCAACGGTCTTCATCAAGGATATGAATGATTTCGGGGCGATCAATGAAGTGTATGGGGAATATTTCAGCAACCACAAGCCGGCCCGTTCTTGTGTGGAAGTAGCCCGCTTACCTAAAGATGCCCTGGTTGAAATTGAAGTAATCGCACTCGTGAAGTAATCTTCACGGGTGTTTTTTTGTATCAAAAAAGAAGTGTAGTTCAAATGGAATGGTTGAATGAATGGAAAAAATAAAACTTTTCAAAAAATTTTACAATTTAAGAAGGAATATCTAAATAATTCGTTGAATACATAGAGTAGATTTCATCTAGGGAAAAAGGTGGTGAACAGAATGGAAGTAACAGACGTAAGATTACGCCGAGTAAACACCGATGGTCGCATGAGAGCTATCGCATCTATTACGCTGGATAATGAATTTGTTGTTCATGACATTCGCGTGATTGATGGGAACAATGGCTTATTTGTAGCGATGCCAAGTAAGCGGACTCCGGATGGAGAATTCCGTGATATTGCTCATCCAATCAATTCGGGTACCCGCGGCAAGATTCAAGACGCCGTTTTAGCTGAATACCATCGTTTAGGAGAGCTGGAAGAAGTTGAGTTAGAAGAAGCTGGGGCTTCCTAATAGGATCTATAGCATCAAGAGCCTACTTTTTGTAAGGCTCTTTTTTTTTGTCTTTTGGAGCCCCTTATTAAAATGCGCTGGTTCTTACGTTTTTTGTATACCCAGGCTTTAAGAAATTCGAAACCTCTAAATAAACAATTTTTTGTTTTTTGTGGTAAAGAAAATTCGACATGGGGGTCTGCTTTTCGAATTGAAGGCAAAGAATGCCTTTCCTGGTTACTCGTCTTATGCTTGTCGGGCCTGAGCGAGCCGCCTCCGCTTTTCTGTTTGTCAAATATATGTACTTTTATATGAATCCTTGAAATGGTAGAGTTTTTAGGATATATTCGTTATGGATAAAAAGGTTATTGGAGGACCAAAAATGACAAATCGATATGCCGTTATATTAGCTGCTGGACAAGGTACGAGAATGAAGTCGAAGCTTTATAAAGTTCTTCATCCTGTGTGTGGCAAGCCGATGGTGGAACATGTGGTCGACCAAATTTCAACACTACATATAGAGAAGACTGTCACAATCATCGGTCATGGTGCCGAGCTTGTGAAGTCGCATTTAGAAGGCAAGAGTGATTTCGCTCTTCAGGCTGAGCAGTTAGGGACAGCTCATGCTGTGATGCAGTCTGAGGATGTCCTGGGTGACTTGGAAGGAACGACTTTAGTGGTATGTGGCGATACGCCGCTCATTAAAGGAGAGACGATGGAAGCACTGGTGCAGCATCATGAAGGACAGGGTGCCAAAGCGACCATATTGACGGGCCATACGGAATCCCCTGATGGATATGGACGGATCATCCGTAACCAGGATGGATTAGTGGAACGCATTGTGGAACATAAGGATGCAAGTGAAGAAGAACGAAGCGTGAAAGAAATTAATACCGGAACGTATTGTTTTGATAATAAAGCGTTATTCGATGCCCTGAAGAAGGTTTCGAATGATAACGTGCAAGGGGAATATTATTTGCCGGATGTCATTGAGATCCTTCAATCGGAAGGTGAAATCGTCAGTGCATACCAGACAAGTGACTTTGATGAGACGCTTGGTGTCAATGATCGTGTGGCCCTTTCTCAAGCAGAGATCACAATGAAAAAGCGCATCAATGAATTCCATATGCGCAATGGTGTAACGATCAAAGATCCAAACAATACGTATATCGATGCAGATGTGACGATCGGAAGAGATACCGTGATCCTGCCTGGCACAGTGCTTCAAGGCAGCACATCGATCGGTGAAGATGCGATGATCGGACCGAACTCCGAGGTGAAGGATTGTCAGATCGGGGACCGTACAGTCTTGAAGCAGTCTGTGGCTCATGACAGTTCGATCGGCGCGGATGTTCAAATCGGGCCATTTGCTCATATCCGCCCTGCATCTACCATTGAAGATGAAGTGAAGATCGGTAACTTTGTAGAAATCAAGAAAGCAACATTCGGTAAAGCGAGTAAGGCCTCACATTTAAGCTATATTGGTGATGCTGAAGTGGGACGTGACGTCAACATCGGGTGTGGATCGATCACAGTGAACTATGATGGGAAGAATAAGCACCTGACAAAGATTGAAGACGGTGTATTTGTAGGCTGCAATTCTAATCTGGTTGCCCCTGTCAGCGTAGGGAAAGGTGCCTACATTGCCGCTGGTTCTACCATTACTGAGGATGTTCCCGGTGAGTCTCTTTCCATTGCAAGAGCTCGCCAAGTAAATAAAGAAAATTATGTTCAAAATCTAAATCATAAGAAATAATGGGAGGTCCACAATGCCAAACTCTTATATTAATTCCAAGTTGAAAATCTTCTCTCTTAATTCTAACTACCATCTTGCAAAGGAAATTGCTGATGAAGTAGGTGTGGAATTAGGTAAATCGTCCGTGAAACGTTTTAGTGACGGTGAAATCCAAATTAACATCGAAGAAAGTATCCGTGGTTGTGACGTATTTGTCATCCAATCCACTTGTCAGCCGGTAAATGAAAACCTGATGGAGCTTCTGATCATGGTGGATGCCCTGAAACGTGCTTCTGCCAAGACGATTAATATCGTGATGCCTTATTATGGTTATGCCCGCCAAGACCGTAAAGCGAGAGCACGTGAGCCGATCACTGCTAAATTAGTGGCGAACCTTTTAGAAACAGCCGGTGCTACACGTGTCATCACACTGGATCTGCATGCTCCTCAAATTCAAGGTTTCTTCGATATCCTGATCGATCACCTCATGGGTGTTCCGATCTTAGCGGATTACTTTGAAGAAAGAGGATTCAATACGGAAGATCTTGTTATCGTTTCTCCGGACCATGGAGGGGTGACGAGAGCACGTAAGCTTGCAGAACGCTTGAAAGCGCCTATCGCCATCATTGATAAGCGTCGTCCGAAGCCGAATGTAGCAGAGGTTATGAACATCGTCGGTAATATCGACGGGAAAATCGCGATCTTGATCGATGATATCATAGACACTGCCGGTACGATTACACTGGCAGCCAATGCATTGGTTGAAAACGGAGCGAAAGAAGTCTTTGCCTGCTGTACGCACCCGGTTCTTTCTGGTCCTGCCATCGAGCGCATCGAAAACTCCAATATTAAAGAACTGGTTGTGACGAACTCCATCCCATTGGGTGAAGAGAAAATGATCGGTAAAGTGAAGTCCCTGTCAGTAGCTCCTTTGATCAGCGAAGCGATCATCCGCATCTACGAGCAACAATCTGTCAGCACGCTTTTTGACTAAGAATTAATATATGTAGTTTGTGCATAGAAAGAAGAGCTTGTCCTTTTAATCTTGGGACCAGCTCTTCTTTTTTCGTGTTCCGGCTCCTGTCGGAAGGGCTTGAGACCCTTATCTGTCAACATCCTCGAAGCACTCTTCTTATAATGAATTGAACTTTCTATGTTTATTTCAAATCACATTAGGGTAATTACTATATATAGAACTTTAACTAACATAAAAGATTAGGGAAGGTGTTGGATTAGACATGGCAACAGAATTAAAAGCAAATACCAGGAAAGATTTTAAACGATCTTCATTAACAAAGCTGAGACATGAAGGGAATATCCCGGGAGTCGTGTACGGCTACAAAGCAGATAATACACCTATTATGGTAGACGCCATTACATTCATTAAAACCATCCGTGAAGTAGGAAGAAACGGCATCATTTCTTTAAATGTAGATGGCAATAAACAAAACGTCATTTTAAGTGATTACCAGCAGGATCATCTGAAGGATGCTGTCACGCATGTTGATTTCCTTGCTGTGAATATGTCAGAAGAAATCGATGCGGATGTTCGTATCGAGCTTGTAGGAGAAGCAGCCGGCGTGAAAGACGGTGGTGTGATGCAGCAACCTCTGCATGAGGTATCTGTAACAGCGAAACCGAATGATATTCCGGAATCCATCGAAGTGGACGTAACCGAGCTCCAAGTAGGAGAAACGGTAACAATCAGTGATATTCGTGATAAGTACAGCGTTACTCTCAATGAAGAGGATGACCGCACCATTGCTTCCATCCTTGCTCCAAGACAGGAAGAAGAAATCGACAGTGGTGAAGAGCAGGAAGCTGGCACACCTGAGAATGAAGAAGGAAGAGAATCGGAAGCCAGTGATGAAAGCGAATCGAAGGAAGAGTAAAAAATCAATATTTTTTGGCGTAACCTTTTGCAGGTTGCGCTTTTTACGTTATTCTAGAGGTATAAGGTCAGAAGAGGTGTGAGAAATGAAATTAATCGTTGGGCTCGGGAACCCGGGATCACAATATGAGAAAACGAGACATAATATCGGTTTCATTATTATAGATGCATTAGCCGATCGACTGGGCGTTTCGTTGAACCAGTCCAAGTTTAAAGGGGTTTACGGCACCTATCATCATAAGGGTGAAAAGGTCGTACTGTTAAAGCCGCTTACGTATATGAATTTGTCAGGGGAAAGCATTGTCCCCCTGATGGATTATTTTGAAATTGAAGATGAGGATTTACTTGTCATTTATGATGATCTGGACTTGCCTGTAGGAAAATTAAGATTAAGGCAAAAGGGGAGTGCCGGGGGGCATAATGGCATTAAATCGACCATTGCCCATTTAGGTTCCCAGCAGTTTAATCGTCTGCGGGTGGGCATCGACCGTCCGACTAACGGAATGAGCGTGCCGGATTACGTTCTGGGCAAATTTTCGAAAGAAGAGCAGCCTGAACTGGATAAAGCCATTTCTTCAAGCGTGGAAGCGTGTGAAACCTGGTTGGATAAACCATTCCTTGAGGTCATGAATAAATTCAACTGACCGTGTCATATACTGAATTTCCAGGGTCCCTTTATCGTCAATCCTTTATCGGGGCTGAATAACTCCCTTCTAACAGGTTCATACTAACAGTATAAATGTGTATGGAGGGAAAGATATGGCGATCCATTATCAGTGTCGGCATTGCGGAACGAATGTCGGGACTCTTTCAAATGTATCCGTTCATTCCGAGCAGCTCGGGATTCATATGCTGACGGAGGAAGAGCGGTTACATATGGTTCACTATCAGGACAACGGGGACATCCAGGTGAAAACAATCTGTGAGGATTGTCAGGAAAGCCTGGAGAGAAATCCGGACTACCATGAGTTAGATCATATCATTCAGTAAGAACGCTTTGGTGAAGAGCCAAAGCATTTTTCTGTTTATACTTTTAGGTTATTTATAGAAAGAACCACAGGGGAGGAGCGTACACTTGAAAGGTATTTTAAAGCAGGTTCACCAAAGTGAAGAACTACAGTCCATCATCGCTGGAGTGGAGGAGCGGCTGTCTGAACAACTTGTGGCAGGATTGTCCGGCTCATCCCGGACAGCTTATATAGCAGATGTCTATTTACAAACGAATAAATCCACCGTAGTGGTGACCCATAATTTGTTTCAGGCACAGAAGGTCTATGACGATCTCATTCAATTTTTGTCTGAGGACGAAGTATATTTATATTCTGCTAATGAGCTGATCGCAGCTGAACTAAGTGTGGCAAGTCCCGAATTGAGAGCACAACGGATCGAAGTATTGAATAAGCTTTCCAATCATCAGCAGGGTGTCTATATTGTACCTGTTGCCGGATTGCGAAAAATCCTTCCACCTCCATCGATGTGGGCAACGAATCAGATCCGTTTTCAAATGGGTGAAGATATCGACTTGGATGAAGTGTTAAATCAACTGGTGCAAATGGGCTATCAACGGACAGGGATGGTCAGCACGCCTGGTGAATTCAGCCTTCGCGGGGGGATTGTCGACATTTTCCCATTAACCACTCAGAACCCTGTCCGGATCGAGTTATTCGACACGGAAATTGATTCGATCCGCCTTTTTTCGGTTGAAGATCAGCGTTCGATTGATAAACTCAATGAGATTGAAATAGGCCCTGCCACAGAGGTCTTATTGAAGTATGAAAATATGGAGAGGCTTATTCATGAAATTAACGCAGGTCTTTCCACAAGCTTGAAGAAGGTCAAATCGGCGGCCGTAAAAGAGAAGATGACAGAGTACATAGGGTATGAGGTGAGTCAGCTCGAAAATGGGCAGGTTCCTGAGCAAATCTTTAAGTACCTGTCCCTCGCATATGAAAAGCCTAGTAGTTTGCTAGATTATTTACCAGATGACGGGGTTCTATTCTTTGATGAATACAGTCGCGTCCAGGAAATGAGTGAATCCCTGGAGAAAGAGGAAGCGGAATGGTATACCTCCCTGCTTCAGGAAGGACAGATCATTCAAGACGTTCCTGTGTCCCACACGTTTTCTTCATTAGTTAGTAAAACGAAGCTGCCAAAGGTCTATTTCTCATTGTTCCTGCGCCATATTCCGAATACCAGTCCACAAAACATCTTCAATGTTTCAACAAAGCCCATGCAGAATTTCCATGGGCAGATGAACGTATTGAAGGCAGAGTTGGACAGGTGGAAAAAAGGAAGATATACAGTTGTCTTGTTAGGACCGGATGAAGAACGCGTAAAGAAGCTTCAAAGGGTACTGGACGATTATAAGATTGAGATTGCCTTTGTGGAAGATGGAGATAAGCTCCTGCCGGGAACCATCCAGATGATCAATGGAAGCCTGACAAGCGGATTTGAGCTCCCCCTTCAGAAACTTGCGGTTATTACTGAAGAGGAATTATTCAATAAGAAAACCCAAAAGAAACCGAGAAGGCAGAAACTTTCAAACGCAGAGAGGATCAAAAGTTACTCTGAGCTGAAGGTCGGGGACCATGTGGTTCATGTGAATCACGGGATCGGTAAATTCCTTGGAATCGAAACATTGGAGATCAACGGGGTCCACAAAGATTATCTCCATGTGAAGTACCAGGGGAATGACAAACTGTATGTACCGGTCGATCAAATTGAACTGGTCCAGAAATATGTCGCCTCGGAAAATAAGGATCCTAAACTTTATAAACTGGGTGGAAGTGAATGGAAGAAGGTCAAGTCGAAAGTTCAATCTTCCGTTCAGGATATAGCCGATGACCTGATCAAGCTTTATGCGGAAAGGGAAGCGGCAAAAGGCTATGCCTTCTCTCCCGATGGGGACATGCAGAGAGAATTTGAAATGGCTTTCCCTTATGAAGAAACGGATGATCAACTGCGCTCTGTCAGTGAAATCAAGCACGATATGGAAAGAGAACGTCCGATGGACCGCCTGTTGTGTGGGGACGTAGGATATGGAAAGACCGAGGTTGCAATCAGGGCTGCTTTCAAGGCGATTGCAGACGGGAAACAGGTGGCCATCCTCGTGCCCACCACCATCCTTGCTCAACAGCATTATGAAACCATCAAAGAGCGTTTTCAGGACTTCCCTGTGGAAATCGGTTTATTAAGCCGTTTCCGAACGAGGAAGCAGCAGCAGGAGACAACGAAGGGGCTCAAGAATGGAACGGTGGATATTGTAGTGGGAACCCACCGACTTCTCTCAAAAGACATTCAATACCGTGATATAGGACTCTTGATCATCGATGAAGAACAAAGGTTCGGTGTCACGCATAAAGAGAAGATCAAACAATTAAAAACGAATATCGACGTTCTGACCTTAACGGCCACGCCGATTCCCCGTACCCTTCATATGTCGATGCTCGGTGTAAGGGATTTATCGGTTATTGAAACGCCGCCTGAAAACAGGTTCCCGGTTCAGACCTATGTAATGGAGTACAACGGTGCCCTGATTAAAGAAGCGATTGAAAGGGAAATGGCAAGGAATGGCCAAGTGTATTTCCTCTATAATCGTGTAGAAGACATTGAAAGAAAAGCAGATGAGATCTCCATGCTTGTACCGGATGCCCGCATTGCCTATGCTCACGGTCAAATGAGCGAGAATGAGCTCGAAGCCGTCATACTAAGCTTCCTTGCAGGAGAATACGATGTACTGGTCACGACGACGATTATAGAAACGGGTGTCGACATCCCGAACGTCAATACGTTGATTGTGTTTGATGCCGACCGGATGGGCTTATCCCAGCTTTATCAGCTAAGGGGACGTGTCGGGCGCTCAAACCGGGTGGCTTATGCCTATTTCACTTATAGGAAAGATAAGGTGCTGACAGAAGTGGCGGAAAAACGATTGCAGGCGATCAAAGAATTCACGGAACTGGGATCCGGGTTCAAAATTGCCATGCGTGACTTGACGATCCGTGGAGCGGGTAACCTCCTCGGGGCGCAGCAGCACGGATTCATCGATTCTGTCGGATTCGACCTGTACTCCCAGATGCTGAAAGAAGCCATCGAAGAGCGAAAAGGGGACCTTCCGAAGCAGCCTGAATCAAGCTTTGAAGTGGACATCGAAATCGACGCTTATATTCCGGATGATTATATTAAAGATGGTCATCAAAAGATCGAAATGTATAAACGGTTCCGATCCCTTTCTTCCCTTCCTGAAATCGAGGAGCTCGAAGAAGAGATCCTGGACCGGTTCGGTGAATATCCGGAAGAGGTGGGTTACCTATTCCTCATCTCTGAAATGAAGATCTATGCGAAGAATACAAAGCTCGAATCCATCAAGCAGGATAAGAAAACGGTGAATATCTTTATGTCGCCGGAAGGAACGGCACAGATCGACGGTTCCAAAGTATTCAATCTTTGCAATAAACACGGCCGTGCAGTCGGACTTGGAATGGAAGGCTCCAAGCTCAAAATCTCGATTAACACAACACGCCTGGAAGCGTCCAAATGGTTTAACATGGCCTATGACATCATCAAACATCTGGATGAAGCGGTAAAAATAGAAGAAAACGTGTGATCATTTCATCAATTCGACACAAACCAGTGGCATTTCTTCCCTTCGTTATAATAATGTAACCAAAATGTAAACGCGTGGATTGTTTCACTCTACTATGATAAGGGTATTAGTATTTATGCAGCTGCCAACAATGGAAAAAGATACCTGCATTAGAATTTTAGTGAAATTACAGAAAAAATAACTGAATGTGTATAGAACTTCTAAGTTGTAAGATACTAAACTCAACAATGGTAAAGTATTCAACAAGGATGCATTGCCAAAATAAAAATCATCTGATGAAAGTGAGGCAACTATAGATGAAAGCAACTGGTATTGTTCGTCGTATTGATGATTTAGGACGTGTCGTCATTCCGAAAGAAATTCGCAGGACATTAAGGATTCGCGAGGGAGATCCCCTGGAAATCTTCGTTGATCGTGACGGAGAAGTCATCTTAAAGAAATATTCCCCAATCAGTGAACTTGGTGACTTTGCTAAGGAGTATGGCGAAGCATTGTACGACAGTTTGGGAAGTGCCGTGTTAATTTGTGATCGGGATGCTGTCATTGCCATCTCCGGCGCTTCAAAGAAAGAGTATTTAAATAAGAACATCAGTGAACTCATCGAGAAGGTAATGGATGACCGCACGTCTCTATTACACACTCAACAGGGACAAGCTGAGCTTGTTGAAGGACACGGTGAGGATCTTGCTTCCTATACGATCGCTCCGATTGTCGCAAATGGAGACCCGATTGGTGCCGTTGCGATTTTCTCAAAGGACCGTACAGTAGGCGAAGTGGAACAAAAGGCAGTAGAAACGGCAGCTGGCTTTTTAGCAAGACAAATGGAGTCATAACGTAAAGGAGTGGCAAATTGCCGCTCTTCTTTTTTTTGCCGTCATCCCCATTCGAGAAAACACACAACCCTTTATGGTAAAATGACCAGTATATAAAAGATTTTTTCTTCGGTCTGTCAAGACTTGAAGTAAGAGGTACAGAAAGGCAGGAAAACGGGTTGAGTCAGAAGTACTCCTCCAGCCGATTCTTGAAAGGGGCCATGGTATTAACGGTTGCGGCATTGGTAACCAAAATATTAAGTGCTGTTTATCGGATCCCTTTTCAAAATATTGTTGGAGATATCGGGTTTTATATATATCAGCAGGTGTATCCGTTTTACGGGATTGCCATCGCTCTATCCACCTATGGATTCCCTGTCATCATTTCAAAAATGGTTGCAGAGAAATTAGAAGGAGAGGATGAAGAAGGTGCAAAGAGAGTGGCCGTCACCTCCTTTTTATTCCTTTGTTTCGTTGGTTTTTCCTGGTTTCTGCTTGTCTACTTCGGTTCCGGATTGATCGCACGTTGGATGGGAGATCCCCTTCTAAAGCCGTTACTTCAAGTGATTTCTTTATCGTTCCTATTATTAGCCCCCCTCTCTGTCATCAGGGGGTATTATCAAGGGAAAGAAGATATGGTGCCGACGGCTGTTTCTCAAGTGACGGAACAAACGATCAGGGTGGCGACGATCCTGATCTTTTCGACGATCCTTGTAACCCAAGGATACTCCTTATATATGACAGGTAAAGGAGCTCTGTTCGGGTCGATTACCGGTGGTCTGGGCGGACTTCTTGTTCTTCTTACTTTCCTTACTGCACGGAGGGAAAAGCTGTTTTCACGGAAATACCTTTCCCTTCCTGCCGATTACGTACAGATCTGGTCCCGGTTATTCAAGAATGGAACAGCTATCTGTGTAAGTGCCATGTTGCTCGTGTTACTTCAATTTGTTGATTCACTAAATGTATACTCCCTTCTTCTGTCATCAGGGATGGAAGCGGAAAGCGCGAAAACGTGGAAGGGGATTTATGACCGGGGACAACCCTTTGTCCAGCTCGGGACGGTAGTGGCTACATCCATCTCACTGACCATCGTTCCATTGGTGACAAATGCCTATCTCAAAAGAAGAGAATCTTTAGTAAGGGAGTACAGTCAGCTTTCCCTTAAGATCAGCATTACCATTGGTTTCGCGGCTACACTTGGAATCATCAATATCATGGTGCCGACCAATACGATGCTATTTGAAAATGCCCTCGGTTCCAAGGTTATTGCGGTCTTCTGCCTATCGATTTTCTTCAGCTGCCTCATTTTGACGTTTGCAGGCATTTTTCAGGGAATCGGGAGGATTTATTACCCGGCATTCTGTATCGTGATGGGGATTTTAGTGAAATACCTCGGGAATGCCTGTCTCATCCCAGTGATGGGAGTCATGGGGGCATCGATCTCGACGGTTGGCTCTCTAAGTATCATTGCCATCATGATGGTGATAAAGCTTAGAAAATGGTTTCCGATCCGTTTCTTTACGTTCTCTTTTTATAAGACATTGCTGCTGAGCGGAGCGGCCATGACGATTGGATTACAGGGGCTGTTGTGGATATATGATACACTTTTGGAGAATGGAATGCCCGGGCGTCCGCTTTCCGTCTTTTTTTCATTAGGAGGCGTTTGTATCGGCGGCATCCTTTTTTTGATCGTGTTTTTAAGAGGGAATGTCCTTTCAAGAGAAGACATCAGTTTCTTGCCCTTTGGGAGTAAATGGGTATGGTTGATGAATAAAGTTCAGCCGAATAATAAGTAGTGAGGAGATTAACATGAATACGATAACGATCGTCGGGTTAGGCGCAGGAGATATAGAACAGTTGCCATTGGGAGTATACAGGAGGATTAAGAACAGTTCACACCTTTACTTGAGGACGGATCAACATCCCGTCGTAAAGGATTTAGCAGCAGAAGGGATCACCTATCATTCTTTCGATGCTGTCTATGAAAAACATGATCAGTTCGATCTCGTATATGAAGAGATTGTTCAAAACCTGATCACGGCATCAGAAGAGCATTCCCTTGTCTATGCCGTTCCGGGTCACCCATTGGTTGCAGAAAAGGCTGTCCAAATGCTGTTGGACCTGCATAAAGAAGGAAAGATCCACGTTGAGATCGGCGGTGGACAGAGCTTTATCGATGCCCTGTTTGCTTCTGTGGGAGCGGATCCGATTGATGGATTCCAGCTCCTTGATGGTACCAGCTTAAAGCTTCATGATATCCATATGAACCAGCAGCTCATCATCGGGCAGGTGTATGATGCCTTCATCGCTTCTGAAGTGAAGCTCACCCTGATGGAGCTTTATCCTTATGATTATGAGGTCTCCCTTGTAACGGCTGCCGGCAGCACGGAAGAAAAGGTGGAGCGGATCCCGCTGGTGGAGCTTGACCGGGTTGCGGGTCTCAGTAATTTGACAAGCCTCTATGTTCCGGCTGTCGAAGAGATGGAGTCCTCCTTTAAGCAATATGCGACATTAAGGGAAATCATTTCGACGCTCCGCGGACCTAATGGCTGCCCATGGGACAAAGAACAAACCCACCATTCACTCAAGAAATATCTCCTCGAGGAAACATATGAGCTGCTGGAAGCCATCGAGGAAGAAGATATTGATCATATGATCGAAGAGATGGGGGATGTCCTCCTTCAAATCATGCTCCATGCACAAATAGGCGAAGATGAGGGCATGTTCACCATGGAAGAAGTAATCGAAGGACTGGCGTCCAAGATGGTCCGGAGACATCCTCATGTATTTGGAACCGTTCAAGTGGAAAACTCGGAACAGGTGAAAGCAAACTGGGAGGAAATCAAAAGCCGTGAAAAAGAGAGCGGGACGGAGCCGATGCTCAAAAACGTGGCTAAAGGCATGCCTGCTCTCATGAAGGCATATGAATACCAGAAAAAAGCCGCGAAATCAGGCTTTGACTGGGCAGATCCTCAAGGAGCATGGGAAAAAGTATGGGAAGAATTAAAGGAATTCGAAAGAGAAGTCGAGAATAATAGTGAACACGACATGAAAAAAGAATTTGGAGATGTGTTATTCGCTCTGATCAATGTGGCCAGATTTTATAAAATTTTCCCTGAGGAAGCGTTAGCCATGACGAACACGAAATTTTACCGCAGGTTTTCCTATGTGGAAGAACAAGTAATGAAATCGGGTAAGAGTTTTGAAGATTATACATTGGAAGAGTTGGACCAATTTTGGAACGAAGCGAAAGAGATGAATATCGAATAAGGGGAAATGTACAATGGTATCCATGAGATTAGATAAATTTTTAAAAGTATCCAGGCTCATTAAAAGAAGAACCCTGGCGAAAGAGATTGCCGACCAGGGACGTATCACTGTGAACGGACAGCAGGCCAAAGCAAGCTCCAATGTAAAAGTCGGGGATGAATTAAGCGTAAGGTTTGGCCAGAGGATTATGAGGGTAAAGATTGAAAGGCTTCTTGAAACAACGAAAAAAGAAGAAGCGAGCGGGCTTTATTCCGTCCTTTCAGAGGAAAGGATCGAAGAAACGGAGTAAGGGATACATAGCGTTCGGTCTGTTATTTGGTTCTATTTTTCCCCCATACACATAAACATAGTTACAAAGCTTGTACTATGGGAATGTGAGGGATGGATATGAATCAATATGATGGAAACAAAGATAAAACCTTTCAGGAACATGACGTGATGATGAGGGGCCGCAAGCTCCTCGATATTACAGGAGTGAAGCAAGTGGAAAGCTTCGATAACGAAGAGTTCCTCCTTGAAACCGTCATGGGATTCCTCTCCGTCAGGGGCCAGAATCTTCAAATGAAAAATCTGGATGTGGATAAAGGCATCGTCTCTATAAAAGGAAAGGTGTTCGATCTCGTCTACCTGGATGAACAAAACGGGGAGAAGGCTAAAGGCTTCTTTAGCAAGCTGTTTCGATGACCCTCTCGACCCAGTTCTATACCATGCTCTCCATGATCGGCATGGGGGCACTATTTGGTATGACGTTGGACACGTATTCCCGGTTCTTACACCGGTCCGAGAGAAAACGGTGGCTTGTATTCATCAATGACATCATGTTTTGGGTTTTGCAGGCGCTTTCGATTTTTTATATTTTATTCGTCGTGAATTTCGGTGAGATCCGTTTTTATATTTTCATTGCGCTATTATGCGGTTTTGCCGCTTACCAGGCGTTGATCAAGCAGCATTATTTGGCGTTCCTTGAACGCCTGATATTGTTTTTTATCTCCCTGTATAATTTCGGAGTGAAAATGGTGAAAAGATTGATTTATTCACCGATAAAATGGATGATTGTGCTTCTGATCACGATTGTTTTATCTATAGGAAAAGGGCTCTTATCCGTCATATTATTCCTTTTAAAGGTGATCATGAAAGTGATGCAATGGGCGATTAAGCTCGTAATCACACCGATATGGTGGATATTGAAGGGTATTTGGAATTTATTGCCGAAAAATCTTACAAAAAGAGTCGAGAAGTTATATAATAAAGTGGCAGGAATTTTTAAAGCGTATATCAAAAAAGTATATAGAGTGGTAGAAAAGTTCAAGAAGAAACCTAAAGATAAAGAATAGGGCTTAAGGCTTTGCCACTCCATATTGTAAAGGAGGTTTGGGAATGAGAAAAAACGTGACACCAATGGAAAATGAATATGTCCGCCATCAGGAGCATATGCATAAATCTTCTTCTAAGAGAAAAAAGCGTTTGGTCCGTCGATTAGCAGTTTTCTTTGTTTTAGTGTTGGCAATTAGTGGATTTTTAATCTCGACCCTCATTTCCAGAGCCCAGGTTTTAGAAGATAAACAAACGGAAAAAGCACAATTGGAAAAAAAGTTAGAAGACCTGAAAGATAAGCAATCAGCCTTGGAAGAAGAGATTGTGAAGCTTAACGATGATGAATATATAGCCAAACTGGCGCGCCGGGATTACTTTTTATCAGATGAAGGTGAGATTATTTTCAACATACCTGAGCCAGATAAAGAGAAAGAAGAAGAGGTGTCTTATTGACACTCTTTTTTTTAATTGGCTATAATATATAGTAAGGTTTATCTTTTATAATTTTAAGGAGGAGCATTTCTTTTATGTCAATCGAAGTAGGCAGCAAGTTACAGGGTAAGGTAACAGGTATTACAAATTTTGGAGCGTTCGTGGAATTATCGGAAGGTTCAACAGGATTAGTTCACATTAGTGAAGTTGCAGACAACTATGTTAAGGATATTAATGAACACCTTAAAGTCGGCGACGAAGTAACGGTTAAAGTTATTAATGTTGAGAAAGATGGAAAGATCGGTTTATCCATCCGTAAAGCGAAAGATCAACCACAACGCCCGCAGCGCCCTCAGCGTCCTCAGCGCCCGCGTAGTAATAATAAACCGAACGACACTCGCACGAAAGAAAGTTTCGAACAAAAGATGGCACGTTTCTTGAAAGACAGTGAAGATCGTTTATCATCTTTAAAGAAAAATACTGAGTCTCGTCGTGGTGGAAAAGGGGCGAAAAAAGGTTAACTTGCTGTCTATTAACCCATATAGCAGTTTGTGAACGGAAAACAGGCATACCCATTCTGATGGGTATGCCTGTTTTTTTTATATTATTGATAGACATCAACACAGGAAAATCCCCTGCTCCTATCGAATAGGTAGAGATAAATAACGTGAGTGGGGGCAGAATGGATGAAATACGAACAGATTATCGATCATTATGAGTCATTTAAGATGTGGTTGGAGGAATTGAAGCTGCTAAGTGAAGCTGAATGGTTTAAGCCTATGGAGGAAGATAAATGGTCGATCGCTGCCAATATAGCCCACATCATTAAATGGGATCAATATTCTTTACAGGAGATTCTCCCGTATATTGGAGAAGGAGCAGAACTCCCGCCCTTTCCTGATTTTCAGAAATTTAATGGAGAAGCGGAAGACTATGCCCATCGTGTAGTGAACCAGGGAGATTTGATCGAAGAAGGAATCAGAACAAGGGATCTGATGATCACTTTTGTAAAAAACGCACCGGAAGATGATTTCGGGCAATCGTTCAAAGTCGGCGATCAAAGCTTCACCATGGAAGAATTTTTTGAAGACTTCATCGGTCACGATAAGCACCACCAAGAGCAGATCGAAGAATTGGTATCTGCCGAAAAGGTTTGACGGGAAAATAGAATAAACAAAAAAGACTATCATCATGATAGTCTTTTTTCTATGACCCGTACGGGATTCGAACCCGTGTTACCGCCGTGAAAGGGCGGTGTCTTAACCGCTTGACCAACGGGCCGACACAATATGGTAGCGGCGGAGGGGATCGAACCCCCGACCTCACGGGTATGAACCGTACGCTCTAGCCAGCTGAGCTACACCGCCATATGGATATGCGCCTTTTTGGCACAAAAACTATGATACCGAGAAAGGGTTTGCTTGTCAATATACAATCGTAAAGAAATTGTCAAAATTCCCTTAAGCAACGATACGTAAGGAATGGGAAAGAAAAAACACGGGAATAAACGGGAATGCCTCGTGAATATTCTGAATATTTTACCGGAAACCATAGAAAGACGTCGAAACATTCTTGGAATGCATTCCCTCATTTTGACAAAGTTTTGAGCTTGTACCCTTTATACTGAACAAAAAAGAAATGGGGAGTGTTTCATACATGGGGAAAGTCGATCAGTCGATCATCGAACCAGTTCAGAACGTAGACATTGAACACACGAGGGTGGAACTGTCCAAGGGGATCCGGTCCATTTATTCAAAGCTTGAGTGGTTATTCGTAGAAAAGGGGGTTGCTCTATTCGTCATCGGGTTTCTCCTCGGAAGAGCTTTAATCCTTTCACATCTGACACCTTTTGCTCTGCCATTCTTTGCATCGGTTTATATCATACGGAGAGAGAAGTCACCGATTGCACTCATGGGATTGCTGGCAGGAGCGCTCACCTTATCCATTCCTAGTATCAGTTATACGTTTGTCAGTGCGGTATTATTCCTGTTAACGTATCGATTATCGCAAAAATATCACAAGAATAATGTAAGGGTTGTCGCCTTCTATGTGTTCTTTACAGTGATGGCTGCAAAGCTTGGGTTCGATTATATCCAACAGGGACAGGCCTTGACGATCTATAACGGGGTCATGGCGGTCATTGAAGCAAGCCTCGCGTTTCTCTTAACGTATATCTTCATCCAGAGCGTCCCCCTTGTCACGGTACAGCGCAGAAGGAAATCACTGAAAACAGAAGAGGTGGTGAGCTTGATCATCCTCCTGGCCTCGATCATGACGGGAACGATCGGATGGTCAGTATATAATCTGTCTGTAGAACATGTGTTATCAAGATATCTGGTACTGCTGTTTTCCTTTATTGCAGGGGCCACAGTGGGATCGACGGTAGGGGTCGTGACCGGTCTCGTCTTCAGTTTAGCCAACGTTTCAAGCTTTTATCAAATGAGCTTGCTTGCTTTTTCCGGACTTCTGGGCGGACTCATGAAAGAAGGGAAGAAATTCGGAGCGGCAATCGGTTTGTTAATCGCTACATTGCTGATGGGCATGTACGGGGATACGGATACAGTCATAACGAAAACCCTTTATGAATCGGGGGTAGCGATATTACTCCTGTTTCTCACCCCTCAAAGTTTAACGTCTAAAATTGCGAGGCATATACCGGGTACAGCTGAATATCAGCAGGACCAACAGGGGTATATGCGCCGGGTGAGGGATGTGACCGCCAACCGGGTCACCCAATTCTCGTCAGTGTTCCAGGCTCTTTCGAACAGCTTTCAACAAATAGAAGACCGGTTTGAAGAGGAGGAAGATAAAGAATTTGACTATTTTCTCAGCAATGTCACGGAGAAGACCTGCCAAACCTGCTTTAAGAAGGATCAGTGCTGGGCGCGGAATTTTGATAAAACCTATAATCTCATGAAAGAAGTGATGACTGAGTATGATCAGGGAAGGGTCCCCCTTTCCCCGAGACTTGCAAGAGAAGTAGAGAAGCATTGTACGAGAGAGAAGAAGCTGAAGGATACGATCTATCAGGAGCTCACTTTCTATCAGGCCAATCTGAAATTGAAGAAACAGGTCCAGGAAAGTAGGAAGCTTGTGGCTGACCAGTTGCTTGGTGTGTCCGAAGTCATGGGGAATTTTGCGAAAGAAATCCAGAGAGAAAGGGAGAATCATCATATTCAGGAAGAACAGATCCTGGCGAGTATCGGAGAGTTCGGAATCGAGATCGAAAATATAGAAATCTATAATCTGGAGCAAGGGAATGTCGATATCGATATGACCATGCCTTATTGCGGGGGTCACGGACAGGGGGAAAAGCTCATCGCACCCATGTTATCGGATATTCTAGGGGAAAACATCGTCGTACAAAAGGAGGAGTGCGCTCAATTTCCGAACGGTCAGTGTCACGTAACCTTTCAATCTGCCAAGAAATTTGTCGTCGATACAGGGGCATCCCATGCAGCGAAAGGAGGCGGACTGGTTTCGGGAGACAGTTACTCCATGATTGAATTGGGAAGGGGGAAGTATGCCGTTGCGATCAGTGACGGGATGGGGAACGGTGAACGGGCCCATTATGAAAGCAATGAAACACTGAGGCTATTGAAAAAGATCCTGGAGTCGGGGATCGAAGAACAGGTGGCGATCAAGTCCATCAATTCGATTCTTTCCCTCAGAACGAATGATGAAATTTTCTCCACACTGGATTTAGCCATGATCGATCTTCAGAATGCGTCTTCGAGGTTCTTAAAAATAGGTTCGACCCCAAGCTTCATTAAGCGTGGGGATAAAATCCTCAAGGTGGAAGCCAGTAACCTGCCGATGGGGATGCTTCAGCAGGACTTTGATGTCGATGTCGTCTCGGAGCAGTTGAAAGCGGGAGATCTTCTCATCATGATGAGTGACGGTGCCTTTGAGGGACCGAAGCATGTAGAAAATTATGACCTGTGGATGAAGCGAAAGATAAAGGAACTCGAAACCGATGATCCACAGGAAGTGGCAGATATATTAATGGAGGAGGTCATCCGGTCGAGCTCTGGATTAATAGAGGATGATATGACGATTGTGGTATCGAAAATCAAACATAACATACCGAAGTGGTCATCCATCCCCATGCAAAAATCAAAGACGAAAGATAAAATTTCCTAGGGTCCGCACCCTTTAAAATAGTTAACTAGAGTATAAATCCCTCCTTATCCGGCGAAGATGATAACAACTTTAGAATGAGGAGGGGAGTCTGATGAAGCCAGGTACACTTCGTCAAATTCTTTTAATTACGGATGGTTGCTCGAACCAAGGAGAAGATCCAATTGCGATGGCGGCCCTTGCCAAGGAGCAGGGAATTTCGGTCAATGTAATTGGTGTGATGGACAATGATGTAATAGATGATAATGGAATGCAGGAAATCGAAGGGATTGCTCTATCGGGGGGTGGGGTGAGCCAGATCGTATATGCACAACAGCTTTCACAAACGGTACAGATGGTTACGCGTAAAGCCATGACCCAGACCTTGCAGGGAGTTGTGAATAAAGAGTTGAAACAAATCCTCGGGAAATCTGCCTCCATGGAAGACCTTCCACCAGAACAGCGTGGAGAGGTTATGGAAGTCGTGGATGAACTCGGTGAGTCCGTCGATATGGAAGTGTTGATTCTTGTCGATACGTCAGCAAGCATGAAGCACAAGCTTCCGACGGTCAAAGAAGCCTTACTGGATCTGTCATTGAGCTTAAATGCACGTATGGGAGATAACAAGTTTTCTGTGTTTGTATTTCCCGGGAAACGACAAGATGTCGAAAAATTGCTGGATTGGACACCAAGACTTGAAACACTGACGAGTATTTTCTCTAAATTGTCTCCAGGCGGTATCACTCCAACCGGGCCGGCGATCTCAGAGGCCATCACACACTTTAAGAAAAAACGTTCATTAAGGGGATTGCTCTCTCGTGGCGATGATGAACAATACTTCGAAGAAACCATTTAGTTTTCCCCCTGGAACAGTTATAAGAGGCAAGTGGTATAAACATATCTATACGATTGTAAAAGAATTGGGGTATGGGGCGAACGGGATTGTCTATCTTGTGCAAGGGTCCTCAGGTTACCAGGCGTTGAAAATGAGTGACAGCAATGTATCGATTACATCTGAAGTCAATGTATTAAAAGCTTTCTCAAAGGTCCAAGGTTCCCCCCTTGGGCCCAAGCTTCTTGATGTGGATGATTGGGAGGTAAGGGGTCAAAAAATCCATTTCTACGTGATGGAATATATACAGGGAACCGATCTCCTGTCGTTTGTTCAATCAAAGGGATTCTCCTGGACGGGTGTCCTCGTCGCCCAGCTCCTGACAGACCTGGAGCGGATTCATAAGGAAGGATGGGTCTTTGGGGATTTAAAGCCTGAAAACTTAATTGTGACGGGTCCTCCTTACAGAATTCGCTGCATAGACGTCGGGGGGACGACCATTAATGGCCGGGCGATCAAGGAGTTTACGGAGTTTTTTGATAGAGGATATTGGATCGGGGGATCCAGAAGGGCAGAACCTTCTTATGATCTTTTCTCAGTAGGGATGATCCTTATCAATTTGGCCTATCCAACGCGTTTCACCAAGACCGGTGAAGGGAATATAAAACAACTGAGGCAGGCTGTGGATTCCAAGGACCAGCTGAAAAAGTTTGCAGGGACGATCCTTGCTTCCCTCGAAGGCAAATTTCAATCTGCCAATGAAATGAGAGAGAGTCTTTTACATGGACTTTCTAATGCCCAGCCGGTGCAGCAGCCGAAACCTAAACCAAAGGCCCAAAGATCTGTTCCGCAAAGCTCTACTGTAAGAGCATCTTCCCCCCACCCAAGCAGATATCAAAATCAGCGGAATAAAAATTCTAGTCACTTTCTGGAGACTGTTCTTGTAGTGATCATAGTATCGCTCCTGTACGTTTTGTATATTTATGGAGAATTGCTGTAGCGTAACGGTGTGAGAAACCAGTAGAAATTGATACAATGGGGAAAATGGTTTTAGGAAGAGGAAGCACAATGTTAGAGCATACGACAAAACGATTCATTCAAGATCACCGGCTCATTCAAAAGGGCGACCGCATTCTGGTAGCAGTATCAGGCGGTCCTGATTCCCTCGCTCTGCTGCACTTTCTTGACTCGAACAAAGGAGAGTTAGGGGTGGAAGTGGCGGCGGCCCATCTGGATCATATGTTCAGGGGGGACGAATCCTTTCAGGAGTTTCAGTTCGTCCGGGATTTCTGTCATCAGCGGAATATCCCCTTTTACGGAGAAAGAGTGGATGTTTCAAAGGAAATCGAAGCGGTAAATGGAAGCATGCAGGATATGGCCCGAAAGATTCGTTATGGGTTTCTTGAAGGTGTCATGAGAGAGATGTCTGCCACTAAGCTTGCCCTGGGTCATCACGGGGATGATCAAGTCGAAACCATCCTGATGAAATTGACAAGAGGGGCATCGGGGGCGAGTAGAGCCGGCATACCTCTGAAACGATCATTTGCTGATGGTGACATTATCCGGCCGTTCCTGACTGTGACGAAACTGGAGATCGAGAACTATTGTGAAAGACATGATCTTGAGCCGCGAAGAGATCCCAGTAACCAGAAGGAAGTTTATACAAGGAATCGGTTTAGAAAGAGAATCCTTCCATTCTTAAAACAGGAAAACCCTCATGTTCATCTTCAATTCCAACGTTTTAGTGAAGAATTGGCAGAAGATGAGGCATATTTAGAGGAATTAACTAAGGAAAAGTTGAATAAGGTATGGAATAACACCGGGGATCACTCCTCCATACATATCGATGGTTTTCTTGCAATGGCTCAGCCTTTACAAAGAAGAGGGATTAATCTAATATTAAACTATCTTTACAAACTAAGACCATCTTCCTTATCGTCTATACATATTTACGATGTATTGGGTATTTTAAAAGGAAAAGCGCCGAATGCCAGCATAGACTTACCAAAGGGGCTTAAGGTAACACGTGCGTATCATACATGCTATTTTCACTTTGGAGAATTAGCCTTAACCGAGGTTCCCTATTGTTATGAGCTGCAGGTTGACAAGGGGCTGGACATTCAAGGTGAATATCAGTTTCATCTCTATTCTTCCCCGCACACCCCGGACTGTACCAGTGATGTGATCTATCTTGATCCACGCGCTGTGTCCCTTCCTCTTTACGTGCGAACGAGAAGAAAAGAGGATAGAATGAAAGTGAAGGGGATGGAAGGCTCCAAGAAGCTGAAAAACCTCTTTATCGATCATAAACTTCCCGCTCACCTTCGTGAGGAGTGGCCGGTTGTAGTGGACGCTGAACAACATATACTGTGGGTTCCGGGCATGAAGAAGTCTATTTACGATTTGGGAGAAGAGCAGGAAAATAGTTTAGTACTACAATTTACAAGCAATCATCTTCTAGGAGGCAGTTGAACATTGTTAAACCAAGATATTGAGAAAGTGTTAATTTCAGAAGAAGAACTTCAAGAAAAGATCAAAGCGTTAGGTGCACAATTAACAGAGGAATATCAAGATCGTTTTCCTTTGGCGATTGGCGTTTTAAAAGGTGCGATGCCCTTTATGGCTGACCTTTGCAAGCGCATGGATACCCATATGGAAATGGATTTCATGGATGTATCCAGCTACGGGAACTCTACTGTCTCTTCCGGAGAAGTAAAGATTGTGAAAGATTTAGATACCAAGGTGGAAGGCCGGGATATCCTCATCATTGAAGATATCATCGACAGCGGGTTGACATTAAGCTACTTGGTGGAGCTTTTCCGCTATCGTAAGGCAAAATCCATCAGCATTGTGACTCTGCTTGACAAGCCGACAGGTCGTAAAGCAGATATCAAAGCGGACTATGTGGGCTTTATTGTTCCTGACGAGTTCGTGGTCGGATATGGTCTCGATTACGCGGAAAGATATCGTAATCTGCCGTATATCGGTGTTTTAAAACCAAGAGTGTATACAACGGGAGAATAAGTATATTCTAAAGAGGAATCTTGCAAGTGCAATTTGTTGTAATGCCATGATTTTCTATGATACTATTTTACTTAGTTTGTTTACCCGTGGGAGGAGGTAAGGGATGAACCGGATCTTTCGAAACACCATATTCTATTTACTAGTCTTTTTAGTGATTATAGGTGTGGTGAGTTATTTCAGCAACAACAACGAGCCAACCAAAAATATTGAGTACAGTACATTTATTAATAACCTTGAAGACGGAGATGTTTCTTCTTTTTCAATTCAGCCTGGCAGAGGTGTTTATGAAGTAAAAGGACAAATGGAAGGGGCTAAAGAAGGAGAGTACTTCTTGACCTATGTCCTTACCACAGATGGAAAGCTGATGGATAAGATCAATACTGCGGCATCGGAGCAAGGCATCGATGTGGAAGTATTACAGGCCAAGGAAACAAGCGGCTGGGTATCTTTCTTCACAACCATCATTCCGTTTGTCATCATCTTCATTCTGTTCTTCTTCTTACTTAACCAAGCTCAAGGCGGCGGAAGCCGTGTCATGAACTTCGGTAAGAGTAAGGCAAAGCTTTACAGTGAAGAGAAGAAGAAAGTCCGCTTTAAAGATGTAGCGGGCGCAGATGAAGAAAAGCAGGAGCTTGTAGAGGTAGTGGAATTCTTAAAGGATCCACGCAAGTTCTCTGAAGTGGGTGCCCGCATTCCGAAGGGTGTCCTTCTAGTGGGACCTCCGGGTACAGGTAAAACCTTACTTGCACGAGCGGTAGCTGGAGAAGCGGGAGTTCCATTCTTCTCAATCAGTGGTTCCGACTTCGTTGAGATGTTTGTCGGTGTCGGTGCATCTCGTGTACGTGACTTATTCGAAAACGCGAAGAAGAACGCGCCTTGTATCATCTTCATTGATGAGATTGATGCAGTCGGTCGTCAGCGTGGAGCAGGCTTGGGCGGAGGTCACGATGAGCGTGAGCAAACCCTGAACCAGTTACTTGTTGAGATGGATGGTTTCGGAGCGAACGAAGGAATCATCATCGTCGCTGCAACGAACAGACCAGACATTCTGGATCCGGCATTATTGCGTCCAGGACGTTTCGACCGTCAAATCACAGTAGATCGTCCAGACTTAAAAGGTCGTGAAGCTGTCCTTAAAGTACATTCTCATAATAAACCGCTTGATGATTCAGTCGATCTAAAAGCGATTGCCATGAGAACACCAGGTTTCTCCGGAGCCGATTTGGAAAACCTTCTGAACGAAGCGGCACTTGTTGCGGCCCGTGAGGACAAAAAGAAAATCGATATGCGTGATATCGACGAAGCAACCGACCGTGTCATTGCAGGTCCTGCGAAGAAGAGCCGCGTCATATCTGAAAAAGAACGTAAAATCGTGGCATTCCATGAAGCGGGTCATACCGTGATCGGATTAGTCCTTGATGAAGCTGACATGGTACATAAAGTAACCATCGTTCCTCGTGGGCAGGCTGGCGGCTACGCTGTCATGCTTCCTAAAGAAGATCGTTACTTCATGACGAAGCCTGAGCTTCTTGATAAGATTACCGGGTTACTTGGTGGTCGTGTGGCAGAGGAAATCATCTTCGGAGATGTATCCACCGGTGCACACAATGACTTCCAACGTGCCACTGGAATCGCCCGTAAAATGGTCACTGAATATGGTATGAGTGACAAGCTCGGACCACTTCAGTTCGGTCAATCCCAAGGTGGTCAAGTATTCCTTGGACGTGACATCAATAGTGAACAAAACTATTCTGATGCCATCGCGTATGAAATTGACTTAGAAATGCAGCGTCTGATTAAAGACAGCTATGAGAGAGCGAAGCAGATTCTTACTGAGAACCGTGACAAGCTTGAACTCATTGCCAAAACTTTATTAGATGTAGAAACATTAGACGCAGCGCAAATCAAGTCTCTAATGGATCACGGCAAATTGCCTGAACGCACGTATGAATCCGATCAGGACAACAGTGACGTGAAGGTGAACATCCAGAAGAAAAATGAAGAAACTGCGATCGTAGAAGACACGACTTCCAAAGAAGACGACTCTAACTCAGATCGCACGTAAATAAAGAAGGATGCATCCATTCGTGGGTGCATTCTTTTTTGATTACTAAATCAAAATGGTACCAAAAGGCAATTAATAACTAGGAAGTCACAGTCAAAATGGAGAAGCACAGAGTGGATTGTAGCGGAAGGCACTTGACTCCAGCGGGAAAAAGAGGAAAGGTCGAGACCCCGCAGGGCGAAGCCCGAGGAGGCTCGACTTCCTCCCCGTGGAAAGCAAGTGCCTGGAGCGGAAAGGAACGGTCAAAGTTTTCCCGCTGTCACTTATGGAAGTGGATTTTTTGGAATTTATACAAAATAAATGGACCTAACCAAGCAGATTGCGCTTTTATACCTATTTAAAATAAATTATGGTATGATGTTGGCAGTGTGAAAACAATTGGCTTAGTAGGTGAGGATATTGATTTTTGTAATGGATGTAGGGAATACCAATATTGTGTTTGGTGTGTATGAAAATGACCATTTAAAATATCATTGGAGAGCTGAAACGAATCGACATAAGACGGAAGATGAGTTTGGCATGCTTGTAAAGAATCTATTTGAGCATGTGAATCTGACGTTTGAGGAAATTGACGGGATCATCATTTCTTCCGTTGTCCCTCCAATCATGTTCAGTTTGGAACGCATGTGCGAGAAGTATTTTCATATTACTCCGCTTGTCGTTGGACCCGGGATTAAGACAGGCTTGAACATCAAGTACGAAAATCCCAGGGAAGTCGGAGCGGACCGGATCGTAAATGCAGTCGCTGGCATTCACGAGTACGGCGGCCCGCTGATCATCGTTGACTTCGGTACAGCGACGACGTATTGCTATATCAATGAGGAACGACAATATATGGGTGGTGCGATCGCCCCGGGAATAGGGATATCAACGGAGGCCCTGTACTCGAAGGCGGCCAAACTGCCAAGGATCGAAATCGCCCGTCCGGAACAGATCATCGGGAAGAATACCGTCACAGCTATGCAGGCGGGTATCCTTTATGGATATGTCGGACAAGTCGAAGGTATCGTTCAAAGAATGAAAGCACAAAGTAAGAAGGAGCCGACGGTCATTGCAACGGGAGGATTGGCCACGCTGATTTCGAAAGAATCCAACAGCATTGACGTAGTAGATCCATTCTTGACGTTGAAAGGGCTAAAATTAATCTATAAGAGAAACATGAACTAGAGTGAAAGGAGCTACAACCATGAGTGACTATTTAGTAAAGGCGTTAGCCTATGACGGGCAAGTACGTGCGTATGCTGTCAAAAGTACGGATACGGTAGGAGAAGCACAAAGAAGACATGGCACATGGCCGACTGCATCTGCAGCACTTGGTCGAAGCATCAGTGCCGGTGTGATGATGGGGGCTATGCTCAAAGGTGAAAATAAATTGACAATCAAAGTAGAAGGCGGCGGTCCGATTGGAGCCATCCTTGTAGACAGCAATGCAAAAGGTGAGGTCAGAGGATACGTGACCAATCCTCATGTCCACTTTGATTTGAATGAGCACGGAAAGCTTGATGTCCGCCGTGCGGTCGGTACGGAAGGTACGTTATCGGTTGTGAAAGATATCGGTATGAGAGACCATTTCTCTGGTCAGGTTCCGATTGTATCAGGAGAACTAGGGGAAGACTTCACTTATTATTTCGTCACGTCAGAACAAGTGCCTTCTTCTGTCGGGGTCGGAGTGCTGGTCAATCCAGACAACTCGATTCTTGCTGCAGGAGGATTCATCCTTCAGCTTATGCCGGGTACAGAGGATGAGACGATTACAAAGATTGAGGAACGTCTGGCGAAAATCCCTCCAATCTCTAAATTGATTGAAAAAGGCCTAAGTCCAGAAGAGGTATTGGAAGAAGTACTTGGAAAAGGGGAAGTCAAAGTACTTGAGACGCTTCCAGTAGCATTCAAGTGCCAATGCAATAAAGAGCGTTTCTCGAATGCCATCATCAGCCTAGGGGAACAGGAAATTCAAGAGATGATCGATGAAGACGGCAGTGCTGAAGCAAGCTGTCATTTCTGTAATGAAACCTATATATTTTCTAAAGAAGAATTAGAAGAACTGAAAGCAAGCGCTAAGGAATAAATTACATTCAGGGAGAATGGGAGAAATGAGAATTAAACGGTCTGTACTCATGGTGATCATCGGGGTACTGCTTGTCACGAATCTGATCACACTTGTGTGGAACTGGTCCTCGGGGAAAGTCGGTACCCCTGAAGTGGTGGCATCGGTTGGCGGGGAATCCGTGACCCGGGAGGATTGGTTATACGCACTGGAGCAGCAACATGGTAAAGAAGAACTGAGGGCTATGGTCAATCAAAAAGTGATCGACCACCTGGCGAAGAAATACGATATTTCTGTTTCAAATAAAGAAGTGGAACAGGAATACTACCTTATTCAATCCGTTTATAATGCCTATGATGAAGAGAATCTTGAAGATGAAGATACGCTGAAAAAGCAGATCAAATCTGAATTATTATTAGAGGAGCTCATCACGAAGGACGTTCAGGTTCCCGAAAAAGAGATGAAGAAATTCTATGCTCAGAATGAGGAGCAGTATTCAATCCCTAAAATGTATAAGCTGAAGCAATTGAAGGTAGCGGATCAAACAGAAGCGGATCAGGTTCTGAAGGAACTCGATGGCGGATCTAACTTTGAAGCATTGGCCATGGAACGGTCTACCGATGAGCAAAGCGCACATTTAGGAGGGGACATTGGGTATGTTCCCATTGATGGGGATATTCTTTCTCCGGAAGCGAAATCGGAGGTAGAACCCTTATCGCAGGGTGAATGGACATCACCGATTCAACAGGATTCAGACTATGTGATTTATTACGTAGACGGTATTCTGAAGGAGAGGGATTTTTCGTTTAAGGAAGTAAAATCACAAATTCGCAGACAGATTGCTTTAGAACAGGTCGAAACACCGCTTAAGCCTGAATCCTTTTGGGATGAAGTGGACGTCGAGTGGTTTTATGGCAAGCAAGAGTAATGAAGGAGCTGACTTTCGGTCAGCTCCTTTTACATAGTTCGAACCCTTTCAACGTAACATAGGATAAGTGTAAGGTGCATATACATGTAGGTGAGTGAAGAGGGTGTGCCATCGGTGTATGCCGTATAGCAGTGCCCGGAAAAGAAAAGCAATATCGTTGACAAATATATTGAATATTGTTACATTTTATTAAAACCAACAAATTTACTTGGAATTAGGAGTGATGAACGAATGGTGAGAGTAGCCAATTCAATTTCAGAATTAATAGGTCAGACTCCAGTGGTAAAACTGAATCGATTAGTGGATGAGAATAGTGCGGATGTTTATTTGAAATTAGAATACATGAACCCGGGCAGTTCCGTGAAGGACCGGATCGCCCTGGCCATGATTGAAGCAGGGGAAGCTGCAGGTACGATCAAACCTGGGGATACGATCGTTGAGCCGACAAGCGGCAACACGGGTATCGGCCTTGCCATGGTCGCTGCCGCTAAAGGATACCGTTCTTTGCTCGTCATGCCTGATACGATGAGTATGGAAAGGCGCAACCTGTTACGAGCTTACGGTGCTGAACTTGTATTGACGCCGGGTTCTGAAGGGATGAATGGCGCCATTCGCAAAGCGGAAGAGCTGTCGAAAGAAAAAGGTTTCTTCATGCCGCAGCAATTTAAAAACGAAGCAAATCCCAAGGTTCATCGTGAAACGACCGGACCGGAAATCGTGGAACAGATGGGTGATCAGCTCGATGCCTTCATCGCAGGTATCGGTACTGGCGGAACGATTACAGGCGTTGGTGAAGTGTTGAAAAAGCATTATCCATCGGTTGAATTATACGCAGTCGAGCCTTCGGATTCCCCTGTCTTATCAGGAGGAAAGCCGGGTCCTCATAAAATTCAGGGAATCGGAGCCGGATTCATCCCTGAGATTTTAGATACAGATGTATATGACCATGTCATACAGGTAGATAAGGATTCAGCTTTTGAGTATGCAAGAAGAGCGGCAAAAGAAGAAGGGATCTTAGGCGGGATTTCCTCCGGAGCAGCCATCTATGCAGCCCTTGAAGTAGCGAAGAAGTTAGGAAAGGGCAAAAAAGTGCTCGCCATCATCCCTAGTAACGGGGAACGCTATTTAAGCACCCCTCTTTACCAATTTGATGAAGAATAGAAACGGATGCCGGATCCTGAAGTGCACGTTGCTTCAGGATCCATTTTTTTATGTTTAAAAAAACCTCTCAGCCCTGCATAATTTCAATTTTTTAACGATGAAACCTTCCTGAAGTTCATGTATCATGAAAGGAGATAAACATTAGGAGTGTGAGGGGTCCGTGCAGCACCTGTATTTTCATAAAAACCATGCAACCAAAGAACATTTTTTCGCAGCATACGAACAGCTCAGTGAGCATCAAACACATCATATTTTGTTAGAAAGCGGACGGGGTGGACGATATAGTGTGGCTGGACTCCAACCTGACGTCGTTTTACAAAGTATTCCGGAAGGTTTGAGAATACAAGACTCTACTGGAGTTGAAGTGATGCATGGAGATCCATTGATTCAATTGGAAAAATGGATGACCCTCCATCGAACGGAAAGAAGAGAGGATCTCCCTGACTTCCAGGGAGGAGTGATCGGTTTTCTTAGTTATGACTATGCAAGAAAGATCGAGAAACTTCCTTCGCTGGGACGTGATGATCTGGAGATTCCCGACCTTTATTTTTACTACCTGAAAGAGTGGGCGGTCTTCGATCATCAGGAGGATTGTTTATGGACAATGATGTTATCCGAGCAAGATCCGGAATCAGCAGAGGCGAAGCTTTCACAGTGGACTGCCTCCTGGGATAATGCCCTGTCATCCATGAATGAAACGAAGAAGGTTCCTGATGACGACATGGCGGATATTGAAGTGTCGATGGATGAGGAAGAATTCTCAGAGGCAGTGAAAAGAATTCAAGCGTATATCTCACAGGGGGATGTCTTTCAGGTGAATTTATCTGTCCGGCAGTCTCAACAGCTGAGAACAGAGCCGTATGAGGTTTATAAAAAGCTTCGGGAATTAAATCCCTCTCCTTATATGAGTTATATCCACAGCCCGGATTTCCAGATTGTTTCCGGGTCACCTGAACTGCTCGTGAAGAAAAAAGGAATGGAAGTAAGCACGAGGCCGATTGCCGGTACCCGCTCACGTGGGAAAGATGCGGAGGAGGATGAAAGACTTGCCCTGGAACTGATCCATAATGAAAAAGAGAGAGCCGAGCATGTGATGCTTGTAGATTTGGAGCGGAATGACCTGGGGAAGGTGTGCGAATACGGGACAGTCGAAGTCAATGAGTTCATGGTGATCGAAAAATATTCCCACGTCATGCACATCGTATCCAATGTCAGGGGCAAACTGGATGAAACCAAGACGGGGGCGGACGTTATTCGATCTGTTTTTCCCGGGGGAACGATTACCGGGGCGCCCAAAGTCAGGACCATGGAGATCATTGAAGAGCTTGAACCGGTCAGGCGGGGCATTTACACAGGCTCCATTGGCTGGATCGGTCTCAATGGAGATATGGAATTGAACATCGTTATACGGACGATGTTTGTCAAAGAAGGAAAAGGTCATATCCAAGCAGGGGCGGGAGTGGTGATCGATTCCAATCCGGCCTACGAATACAAGGAATCCCTCAAAAAAGCGAAAGCCCTCTGGGTCGCGAAGGCAATGGCGGAAGGAGAAAACCTATGATTCTCATGATTGATAACTATGATTCATTCACCTATAATCTTGTGCAATTTTTAGGGGAGCTCGGGGAGGAACTGATCGTGAAGCGAAACGATGAGGTCACCCTCGATGAAATTGAAGCTTTGTCCCCGGATTATTTGATGATTTCTCCGGGTCCGTGCAGCCCGAACGAAGCGGGTGTAAGCCTTGAGGCGATCCGGGCATTTGCCGGGAAGATTCCGATCTTCGGCGTCTGTCTCGGACATCAGTCAATCGCCCAGGTTTTCGGAGGAGATGTCATTCGTGCCGAACGGTTGATGCACGGAAAGGTCTCCCCGATGATCCATGACGGGAAAACTGTGTTTGAAGGGATGCCGAATCCTTTCAATGCAACGAGGTATCATTCACTGATCGTGAAACGGGAGACCCTTCCGGATTGCTTCGACATTTCAGCGGAAACCGCACAGGGAGAGATCATGGCGATCAGACACAAATACCTTCCCGTGGAGGGAGTGCAGTTCCATCCTGAATCCATCATGACGGAGCAGGGGAAGCGGCTGCTCCTTAACTTCCTGAACGCGTATAAAAAAGTGGGGATGGTCTGACCCATGTATCTATATCTAAACGGGGACATCGTACACCAGTCAGAAGCGGTCATTTCTCCATTCGATCACGGTTACTTGTACGGCATGGGAGTATTTGAAACCTTTCGTACCTATGACGGTCATCCCTTTTTACTGAAGGATCATCTGAACAGACTGTCACTTGGGTTAAAGGAATTGAATATTGAAGCCGACCTGGATGAGGAAAGGATCAGGTGGACCATCTCGGAGCTGTTAAAGAAAAACGACCTTAAGGATGCGTATTGCCGGTTCAATGTGTCAGGTGGACCAGGGGAAATCGGCTTGAAGACGACTCCTTATGAGGAGCCAACCGTCATTCTTTTTCAAAAGGAGTTACCGCCTTCCGCCCCATTAAAGGAAAAGGAAGGGGTGGTCCTGAAGCTTAGGAGAAACACTCCGGAAACGGGGGAACGTCTTAAATCCCATCACTACCTGAACAATATGGCGGCAAAAAGGGAACTCGGAGCAGCCGTGGATAAAGAAGGGATCTTTCTGACAAAAGAAGGGTTCCTCTGTGAAGGGATCACCTCCAACCTCTTCTGGGTAAAGGACGGGAGATTATATACGCCGTCGGTGGAAACCGGACTGTTAAACGGGATCACCAGGCAGTTCATCCTGGCTCTTGCCGATCGATTGAATATACCGGTACAGGTCGGGATGTTTGAAAAAGTGGACATGCTTGAAGCGGACGAAGTGTTTTTCACGAATTCCGTTCAAGAGATCATACCGGTAAACAAAATGGATTCTTTACGATTACCGGGACGACATGGAAAGTACGTAGGGCTCTTTCATGAGCAGTACACGAAATATACACGACACTTGAATTCAATACAGGAAATGAAGCGAGGGGGATGACGCATTGAAGTGCGGAACATACGAACTTGATTTTACAGGGAAGACCCTTATCATGGGGATACTGAATATCACTCCCGATTCATTCTCGGACGGCGGGTCTTTCAATGAGTTGGACCGGGCTGTGGATCGGGCGAAAGAAATGGTGGAGATGGGTGCTGATATCATTGATATAGGTGGTGAGTCGACCCGGCCAGGCCATGAGGTCGTTCCTGCCGAAGAAGAGATTTCCAGGGTTGTGCCGATTATTGAAGCGATCTCCCGGGAAGTGAACGTACCAATCTCCATTGACACGAATAAGGCTGCGACGGCAAGAAAAGCGATTGAAGCGGGCGCAAGTATCATTAACGATGTATGGGGTGCGAAAAAGGACCCTGAAATGGCACGGGTAGCAGCAGATACCGGTGCCCCGATCATTCTCATGCATAACCGGGATAATCGGGAATACAGCCACTTCGTCCGGGATGCGATTCAAGATTTGCAGGAGAGCATCTTCATCGCCAAGGGGTCAGGTGTAAAAGATGAACAGATCATCCTCGATCCTGGCATTGGTTTTGCCAAAACAGTAAAATTGAACATAGAAATGATGAGGCAACTGGATGCCATCGTCTCCCTTGGCTATCCGGTCCTGCTCGGAACATCACGGAAATCCATCATCGGACATGTCCTTGATCTCCCTGTTGAGGAGAGGATGGAGGGGACGGGGGCGACAGTTTGCTACGGTATTCAAAAAGGCTGCCACATCGTACGTGTTCATGATGTAAAGGAAATGGCACGCATGGCAAAAATGATGGATGTTCTCGTTGGAAAGGAGAAAAGGTATGGATAAAATTCTATTGAACGAAATGGAGTTTTACGGCTATCACGGTGTATTCCAGGAGGAGAACAAACTTGGACAACGTTTTCGTGTTAGTGTAGAGTTGCATTTGGATTTAAGGAAGTCCGGTCAAAGCGATCAGCTTGAAGACTCCGTAAACTATGCGGAGATCTATTCCATCACCAAAAGTGTTGTGGAAGGAGAACCGAGGAATCTGGTCGAAGCTGTGGCTGAAGACATCTCTTCCCGGATCCTGGAAACATTCAACGCTGTCAAGAGCTGCAAAATCACACTAATCAAGCCTGATCCACCCATTCCTGGTCATTACCGGTCGGTGGCGGTGGAGATTAATAGGAGTCGATAGGATGAATACTGCATATATTTCCCTTGGTTCCAATATGGGAGACAGGGCGGGTTATTTAGAAAAAGCCATAAACATCTTAAGCAGTCATGGTAAGATAGAGGTAACGAAACGATCCTCTCTGTATGAAACAGACCCGGTAGGATTTACAGAACAAGATCAATTTTTGAACATGGTCATCGAAATTCGTACCAGTTTAAGTCCAGAAACTCTATTACATCAGTGCTTGCAGGTGGAAATCGACCTTGGAAGGGAAAGGGAGTTCAAATGGGGTCCGAGGATAATCGACCTCGATATCTTACTCTTTAATCACGAAACGATCGAAGCAGAGAATCTTCTCATCCCTCATCCAAGAATGCAAGAAAGAGCATTTGTATTAATCCCGTTATTAGAGGTGGCTCCGAGTATCGAGCACCCGTCTTTTAATGCCCCGTTGGCTGAATTTCTGGACGAAATACCTGACAAAGAAGGAGTTCGGTTATGGAAACAGATAAATGGGGAAGACGCATACGTGCATTCAGAAAGCTAAAAGGATTTACTCAGGAAAGTTTGGCCAAGGAACTTTCCATCTCCGTTTCGGTCCTTGGAGAAGTGGAAAGAGGGAGTCGGATACCGAAAGAGGATTTCTTGGAGAACGTTGCGGAAGTGCTGGACATTCCATTGAACGATCTGATGCCTCAAGAAGAATCTGACCGTAGTGAGTAAAAGCCGCTTGATTCACCTGTATTCCTTTTTATGTTATTCTAGATAAGGCTGTAACCAATATGTGACCCTGTCACCCAATTGGATCGGCCTTTTTTAGATTTTTTCAATAGGTTTTCGGGCACCTCGACGTACGTTTCTGAAATTACTCATACTTTAGGGGTGTTACAAACATAGATATTGTGTAAAATAGTATGGTATATAACCGTATTAGTCTACTAAAGCAAGCAGATAGAATAGGAGTGAAACACATGAGTCACGAAGAAATCAATGACCAGCTTCGCGTCAGACGCGAAAAGATGGAAGCCATCCGTGAAAAGGGACAGGATCCATTCGGTAAACGATATGATCGCACACACAGTTCATCGGATATCAAATCTCAATTCGATGAGTTTTCTAAAGAGGAACTGGAAGAGAAAGATATCACTGTCACGATCGCAGGCCGTATCATGACGAAGCGTGGAAAAGGTAAAGCGGGATTCGCCCATCTTCAGGATCTGGCTGGACAAGTTCAAATCTATGTTCGTAAAGATGCCATCGGTGAAGAAGCATATGAGGTTTTCAATACAGCAGACCTTGGTGATATCGTAGGGATCACGGGTACTGTATTCAAAACAAAGGTAGGGGAGCTTTCTGTTAAAGCGAAAGAATTCCACCTGCTGACGAAAGCACTTCGCCCGCTTCCTGAAAAATTCCACGGTTTAAAGGACGTTGAACAACGTTATCGTCAACGTTATCTGGACCTGATTACAAGTCAGGAAAGCAAAGAAACGTTCATCGCGCGCAGCCGCATCATTCAATCTATGAGAAGGTACCTTGACAATAACGGTTACCTGGAAGTAGAAACACCAATGATGCACGCAATCGCAGGCGGGGCTTCTGCCCGTCCATTCAATACACACCATAACGCTCTTGATATGCCTCT
>NZ_CP104558.1:2677500-2742500 GCF_025398035.1 Rossellomorea vietnamensis | reverse complement strand
CGAAAGGCGTAACGATCTGGGCACTGTCTCAACGAGAGACTCGGTGAAATTATAGTACCTGTGAAGATGCAGGTTACCCGCGACAGGACGGAAAGACCCCGTGGAGCTTTACTGTAGCCTGATATTGAATTTTGGTACAGCTTGTACAGGATAGGTAGGAGCCTTGGAAACCGGAGCGCCAGCTTCGGTGGAGGCATCGGTGGGATACTACCCTGGCTGTATTGAAATTCTAACCCGCGCCCCTTATCGGGGTGGGAGACAGTGTCAGGTGGGCAGTTTGACTGGGGCGGTCGCCTCCTAAAGAGTAACGGAGGCGCCCAAAGGTTCCCTCAGAATGGTTGGAAATCATTCGCAGAGTGTAAAGGCACAAGGGAGCTTGACTGCGAGACCTACAAGTCGAGCAGGGACGAAAGTCGGGCTTAGTGATCCGGTGGTTCCGCATGGAAGGGCCATCGCTCAACGGATAAAAGCTACCCCGGGGATAACAGGCTTATCTCCCCCAAGAGTCCACATCGACGGGGAGGTTTGGCACCTCGATGTCGGCTCATCGCATCCTGGGGCTGTAGTCGGTCCCAAGGGTTGGGCTGTTCGCCCATTAAAGCGGTACGCGAGCTGGGTTCAGAACGTCGTGAGACAGTTCGGTCCCTATCCGTCGTGGGCGCAGGAAATTTGAGAGGAGCTGTCCTTAGTACGAGAGGACCGGGATGGACGCACCGCTGGTGTACCAGTTGTCTTGCCAAAGGCATCGCTGGGTAGCTATGTGCGGAAGGGATAAGTGCTGAAAGCATCTAAGCATGAAGCCCCCCTCGAGATGAGATTTCCCATCACGTATGTGAGTAAGATCCCTAGAAGATGACTAGGTAGATAGGTCAGAGATGGAAGCATGGCGACATGTGGAGTTGACTGATACTAATCGATCGAGGACTTAACCACAAAGAGTCATATTTATATGAACAACATTGGTCGATATTCGGCTTTCTTGACATCAATTCTTTATCTAGTTTTGAAGGAATAATCCTTCAATTGAATATTCGTCTGGTGATAATGGCGAAGAGGTCACACCCGTTCCCATGCCGAACACGGAAGTTAAGCTCTTCAGCGCCGATGGTAGTTGGGGGATCTCCCCCTGTGAGAGTAGGACGTCGCCAGGCGATACATATTTCGGAGGATTAGCTCAGCTGGGAGAGCATCTGCCTTACAAGCAGAGGGTCGGCGGTTCGATCCCGTCATCCTCCACCATGTTTTTTTACGAAAGTAAAATAAACGTCATTCAATTTGCCCAAGCAAATTTTCCACCCATGCCGGTGTAGCTCAACTGGTAGAGCAACTGACTTGTAATCAGTAGGTTGGGGGTTCAAGTCCTCTTGCCGGCACCATTGGTTTTTTATTTTGTGTCTTTTTTTAATTTCAGGAGCCATTAGCTCAGTTGGTAGAGCATCTGACTTTTAATCAGAGGGTCGAAGGTTCGAATCCTTCATGGCTCACCAAAGATTTTTGCGTAAGCAAAATTTCTTACCTTCATTTTCTCTAATGTGAAAATGAATAGAATATGCGGGTGTGGCGGAATTGGCAGACGCACCAGACTTAGGATCTGGCGCCGCAAGGCGTGGGGGTTCAAGTCCCTTCACCCGCACCATATTTCGCGGAAGTAGTTCAGTGGTAGAACACCACCTTGCCAAGGTGGGGGTCGCGGGTTCGAATCCCGTCTTCCGCTCCAAACTAGCCGGGGTGGCGGAACTGGCAGACGCACAGGACTTAAAATCCTGCGGTAGGTGACTACCGTACCGGTTCGATTCCGGTCCTCGGCACCAAAGTTTTTTGCGCCAGCAAAATAACTTTCCATACGTTACTATTATAGAAAATATTCTGCGCCCGTAGCTCAATTGGATAGAGCGTTTGACTACGGATCAAAAGGTTAGGGGTTCGACTCCTCTCGGGCGCGCCATATATCGGGAAGTAGCTCAGCTTGGTAGAGCACTTGGTTTGGGACCAAGGGGTCGCAGGTTCGAATCCTGTCTTCCCGACCACTTCTTTGGGGCCTTAGCTCAGCTGGGAGAGCGCCTGCTTTGCACGCAGGAGGTCAGCGGTTCGATCCCGCTAGGCTCCACCAAAAAGTTTTTATAAAAAGTCATTGACACTCAATGAGTGAAAATGATATGATTATCAAGTCGCTTCAAACAGAAGCGCTACATTGAACCTTGAAAACTGAACAAAACAAGACAATACGTCAACGTTAATTTAGATTTATTTTTAAAGAGCTATTCAAACTTTTATCGGAGAGTTTGATCCTGGCTCAGGACGAACGCTGGCGGCGTGCCTAATACATGCAAGTCGAGCGGATTGATGGGAGCTTGCTCCCTGATATCAGCGGCGGACGGGTGAGTAACACGTGGGTAACCTGCCTGTAAGACTGGGATAACTCCGGGAAACCGGGGCTAATACCGGATAACTCATTTCCTCGCATGAGGAAATGTTGAAAGATGGCTTCGGCTATCACTTACAGATGGACCCGCGGCGCATTAGCTAGTTGGTGAGGTAACGGCTCACCAAGGCAACGATGCGTAGCCGACCTGAGAGGGTGATCGGCCACACTGGGACTGAGACACGGCCCAGACTCCTACGGGAGGCAGCAGTAGGGAATCTTCCGCAATGGACGAAAGTCTGACGGAGCAACGCCGCGTGAGTGATGAAGGTTTTCGGATCGTAAAGCTCTGTTGTTAGGGAAGAACAAGTGCCGTTCAAATAGGGCGGCACCTTGACGGTACCTAACCAGAAAGCCACGGCTAACTACGTGCCAGCAGCCGCGGTAATACGTAGGTGGCAAGCGTTGTCCGGAATTATTGGGCGTAAAGCGCGCGCAGGTGGTTCCTTAAGTCTGATGTGAAAGCCCACGGCTCAACCGTGGAGGGTCATTGGAAACTGGGGAACTTGAGTGCAGAAGAGGAAAGTGGAATTCCAAGTGTAGCGGTGAAATGCGTAGATATTTGGAGGAACACCAGTGGCGAAGGCGACTTTCTGGTCTGTAACTGACACTGAGGCGCGAAAGCGTGGGGAGCAAACAGGATTAGATACCCTGGTAGTCCACGCCGTAAACGATGAGTGCTAAGTGTTAGGGGGTTTCCGCCCCTTAGTGCTGCAGCTAACGCATTAAGCACTCCGCCTGGGGAGTACGGTCGCAAGACTGAAACTCAAAGGAATTGACGGGGGCCCGCACAAGCGGTGGAGCATGTGGTTTAATTCGAAGCAACGCGAAGAACCTTACCAGGTCTTGACATCCTCTGACAACCCTAGAGATAGGGCTTTCCCCTTCGGGGGACAGAGTGACAGGTGGTGCATGGTTGTCGTCAGCTCGTGTCGTGAGATGTTGGGTTAAGTCCCGCAACGAGCGCAACCCTTGATCTTAGTTGCCAGCATTCAGTTGGGCACTCTAAGATGACTGCCGGTGACAAACCGGAGGAAGGTGGGGATGACGTCAAATCATCATGCCCCTTATGACCTGGGCTACACACGTGCTACAATGGACGGTACAAAGGGCAGCGAGACCGCGAGGTTTAGCCAATCCCATAAAACCGTTCTCAGTTCGGATTGTAGGCTGCAACTCGCCTACATGAAGCTGGAATCGCTAGTAATCGCGGATCAGCATGCCGCGGTGAATACGTTCCCGGGCCTTGTACACACCGCCCGTCACACCACGAGAGTTTGTAACACCCGAAGTCGGTGAGGTAACCTTTTGGAGCCAGCCGCCTAAGGTGGGACAGATGATTGGGGTGAAGTCGTAACAAGGTAGCCGTATCGGAAGGTGCGGCTGGATCACCTCCTTTCTAAGGAAGATTTACTAAAACGTTTGACACGTCGAAGTTTTGTTCAGTTTTGATGGTTCAACCATCAAAACATTTTTTATCTCTTACGAGATGAGAATTTGTGATTGTTCTTTGAAAACTAGATAAAGATAAATTGATAGTCAAGAAATTACCGAGTATCGCCATTTTAGGTTTTAAACCTGATGTAACAACCAATTCGGTTAAGTTATGAAGGGCGCACGGTGGATGCCTTGGCACTAGGAGCCGACGAAGGACGGGACTAACACCGATATGCTTTGGGGAGCTGTAAGTGAGCTTTGATCCAGAGATTTCCGAATGGGGGAACCCATTGTTCGTAATGGAACAATATCCTTACTTGAATACATAGAGTATGGAAGGCAGACCCAGGGAACTGAAACATCTAAGTACCTGGAGGAAGAGAAAGCAATTGCGATTCCCTGAGTAGCGGCGAGCGAAACGGGATATAGCCCAAACCAAGAGGCTTGCCTCTTGGGGTTGTAGGACACTCTATACGGAGTTACAAAGGAATGGAGTAGACGAAGAAGTCTGGAAAGGCTCGTCAAAGAAGGTAACAACCCTGTAGTTGAAACTTCATTCCCTCTTGAGTGGATCCTGAGTACGGCGGGACACGTGAAATCCCGTCGGAAGCTGGGAGGACCATCTCCCAAGGCTAAATACTCCCTAGTGACCGATAGTGAACCAGTACCGTGAGGGAAAGGTGAAAAGCACCCCGGAAGGGGAGTGAAATAGAACCTGAAACCGTGTGCCTACAAGTAGTCAGAGCCCGTTAACGGGTGATGGCGTGCCTTTTGTAGAATGAACCGGCGAGTTACGATCCCATGCAAGGTTAAGTTGATAAGACGGAGCCGCAGCGAAAGCGAGTCTGAATAGGGCGAATTGAGTATGTGGTCGTAGACCCGAAACCAGGTGATCTACCCATGTCCAGGATGAAGTTCAGGTAACACTGAATGGAGGTCCGAACCCACGCACGTTGAAAAGTGCGGGGATGAGGTGTGGGTAGCGGAGAAATTCCAATCGAACTTGGAGATAGCTGGTTCTCTCCGAAATAGCTTTAGGGCTAGCCTCATGTGTAAGAGTCTTGGAGGTAGAGCACTGTTTGGACTAGGGGCCCTCATCGGGTTACCGAATTCAGACAAACTCCGAATGCCAAAGACTTATCCATGGGAGTCAGACTGCGAGTGATAAGATCCGTAGTCGAAAGGGAAACAGCCCAGACCACCAGCTAAGGTCCCAAAGTATACGTTAAGTGGAAAAGGATGTGGAGTTGCTTAGACAACCAGGATGTTGGCTTAGAAGCAGCCACCATTTAAAGAGTGCGTAATAGCTCACTGGTCGAGTGACTCTGCGCCGAAAATGTACCGGGGCTAAACGTATCACCGAAGCTGTGGATTGACACCTCTAGGTGTCAGTGGTAGGAGAGCGTTCTAAGGACTGCGAAGCTAGACCGTAAGGACTGGTGGAGTGCTTAGAAGTGAGAATGCCGGTATGAGTAGCGAAAGATGGGTGAGAATCCCATCCACCGAATGCCTAAGGTTTCCTGAGGAAGGCTCGTCCGCTCAGGGTTAGTCGGGACCTAAGTCGAGGCCGATAGGCGTAGACGATGGACAACAGGTTGATATTCCTGTACCACCTCTTTTCCGTTTGAGCAATGGGGGGACGCAGGAGGATAGGGTAAGCGCACTGCTGGATATGTGCGTCTAAGCAGTTAGGCTGATGATGAGGCAAATCCCATCATCGTGAAGGCTGAGCTGTGACAGCGAGCGAATTATAGTAGCGAAGTTCCTGATTCCACACTGCCAAGAAAAGCCTCTAGCGAGGAAAAAGGTGCCCGTACCGCAAACCGACACAGGTAGGCGAGGAGAGAATCCTAAGGTGAGCGAGAGAACTCTCGTTAAGGAACTCGGCAAAATGACCCCGTAACTTCGGGAGAAGGGGTGCTCTGGTAGGGTGCAAGCCCGAGAGAGCCGCAGTGAATAGGCCCAGGCGACTGTTTAGCAAAAACACAGGTCTCTGCGAAGCCGTAAGGCGAAGTATAGGGGCTGACGCCTGCCCGGTGCTGGAAGGTTAAGAGGAGTGCTTAGCGCAAGCGAAGGTGCGAATCGAAGCCCCAGTAAACGGCGGCCGTAACTATAACGGTCCTAAGGTAGCGAAATTCCTTGTCGGGTAAGTTCCGACCCGCACGAAAGGCGTAACGATCTGGGCACTGTCTCAACGAGAGACTCGGTGAAATTATAGTACCTGTGAAGATGCAGGTTACCCGCGACAGGACGGAAAGACCCCGTGGAGCTTTACTGTAGCCTGATATTGAATTTTGGTACAGCTTGTACAGGATAGGTAGGAGCCTTGGAAACCGGAGCGCCAGCTTCGGTGGAGGCATCGGTGGGATACTACCCTGGCTGTATTGAAATTCTAACCCGCGCCCCTTATCGGGGTGGGAGACAGTGTCAGGTGGGCAGTTTGACTGGGGCGGTCGCCTCCTAAAGAGTAACGGAGGCGCCCAAAGGTTCCCTCAGAATGGTTGGAAATCATTCGCAGAGTGTAAAGGCACAAGGGAGCTTGACTGCGAGACCTACAAGTCGAGCAGGGACGAAAGTCGGGCTTAGTGATCCGGTGGTTCCGCATGGAAGGGCCATCGCTCAACGGATAAAAGCTACCCCGGGGATAACAGGCTTATCTCCCCCAAGAGTCCACATCGACGGGGAGGTTTGGCACCTCGATGTCGGCTCATCGCATCCTGGGGCTGTAGTCGGTCCCAAGGGTTGGGCTGTTCGCCCATTAAAGCGGTACGCGAGCTGGGTTCAGAACGTCGTGAGACAGTTCGGTCCCTATCCGTCGTGGGCGCAGGAAATTTGAGAGGAGCTGTCCTTAGTACGAGAGGACCGGGATGGACGCACCGCTGGTGTACCAGTTGTCTTGCCAAAGGCATCGCTGGGTAGCTATGTGCGGAAGGGATAAGTGCTGAAAGCATCTAAGCATGAAGCCCCCCTCGAGATGAGATTTCCCATCACGTATGTGAGTAAGATCCCTAGAAGATGACTAGGTAGATAGGTCAGAGATGGAAGCATGGCGACATGTGGAGTTGACTGATACTAATCGATCGAGGACTTAACCACAAAGAGTCATATTTATATGAACAACAATTGGTCGATACTCGGCTTTCTTGACATCAATCCTTTATCTAGTTTTGAAGGAACAACCCTTCAATTGAATATTCGTCTGGTGATAATGGCGAAGAGGTCACACCCGTTCCCATGCCGAACACGGAAGTTAAGCTCTTCAGCGCCGATGGTAGTTGGGGGATCTCCCCCTGTGAGAGTAGGACGTCGCCAGGCAAATAGGAAAAGAGTAGCTCTTAGTGAGTTGCTCTTTTTTGTGTTGTTTTGAAGTTCGAAAAACATTGTGAGAGAGACGCTGTTTTAGGGACAGAGTCTCTGCCTGTTGACGAAGAAGGGAATGGGTGATGGATGAGTGAACTGGTAAGGACGGTGTAAAGAAAATTCGACAAGCTGGCACGATTATTTGAAATACCGCATGATAAATCACAACCTCGCATGAAAAACCCTTCCCCCGCACGATTATCATCAATCCGGCATGATTCCCCTCAAAACTCGCATGATTGCTTTCCGAAAAGGCAAAGTAAATAAAAAATCCGCAACTTAGCCGTCTCAAAATCCCATCTAACATCACAATATCAGCTTAAGTAGACAATCTAACCTGAAAGCCAATCGAACGGAGAGAAAATAGCCAAAAAAAACGCTATTTAAGGAACGAAGCATTCTTGTCAGGATAGTTAGAATTCACTTCTTCCTGAGCCTAAACCAATCCCAATTGCCACTACTACAAAACCCACTCACCACGGCACCCCATCCTAAGACTTCTCACCTACGTTGTGCCCCAATTCCAAATTTCTATCCAACAATCTCACATTCACACGTTTAAAACCTTCCGTAAACAGGAAAACTTCTAAGGTCAAACTTCATAATTGCAAAGTTTAAAACACGGTTGTATAATTATAGTCAAATATAGTCAAAGTCAAAATGAGGAGGAGGTTTGATGAGGAACATATCCGACATCATTGAAAATTATTTAAAGAATGTGTTAGAACTGAGTGAAAGTGAGATAGTCGAGATTAAAAGAAGCGAGATCGCTGATAAGTTTCAATGTGTTCCTTCTCAAATTAATTATGTGATTAATACCCGCTTTACTGTAGAACGAGGGTATGTAGTAGAAAGTAAACGAGGCGGCGGTGGATACATCCGGATCATGAAGGTGAAGGCCCACGATCAGGTTCACTTGATCGACCAGCTAGTGGCATTGATTACACAAACGATCAGTCAGAATACGGCAGCTGATATTGTTTTTCGGTTAGTCGAAGAAGAAATCATTTCTGAAAGAGAAGCCAAGATCATGCTGAGTGTGATGGATCGATCGGTCATCATGGTTGAATTACCCGAACGGGATATACTGAGAGGACGAATGCTTAGAGCCATGCTGGATACATTGAAGTATGAGTAAGGGTTAAAGAGGTGAATGGGATGGTTTGTCAAGAGTGCAATGAAAGACCTGCGACCCTTCATTTTACCAAGGTGGTAAACGGGGAAAAAACAGAGGTTCACTTATGTGAGCAATGTGCTCAGGATAAGGGTGAGATGTTTATGTTTGATTCTTCTCCCGGCTTTTCTGTGAACAATCTATTGGCAGGTCTTCTTAATATAGCTCCTGCATTTAAGCAGGCAAAGGAAACCGAGATTCCTAAGACAGAAGTTTTACAGTGTGAAAAATGTAAAATGACGATTCATCAGTTCATCAATGTGGGACGCTTCGGCTGTGCCCATTGTTATGAGACGTTTAAAGAGGAACTCACTCCATTATTAAAGCGTGTTCATAATGGAAATGTCGAGCATCACGGTAAGGTTCCGGAACGTATGGGCGGAGCCATCCATGTAAAAAAGAAGGTATTGCAGTTGAAGTCTGAATTGCAAACGATGATTGCGGATGAAGAGTTTGAGAAAGCAGCCGAAATCCGAGACGAAATCCGCTCCCTGGAAAAGGAAATGAAGAAAGAGGGAGGCGATAACGAATGAGTCTTGAGAAATTCTTGAGTAATGCCGTCAGTTCCTGGATGAGTGAGGAGGGACCGAATTCGGATATTGTCCTCAGCTCGAGGGTAAGGCTTGCGAGGAATCTGACGGACTTCCGTTTTTCCACTCTTTATTCTTCTGAGGAAGCCCGGGAAATCGTGGATCGGGTAAAGGAGAAGCTCACATCATACCCGAAGAATTTAGGAGAATTAGAATTTTTACCTACAAGTGAGATTCAGCCTCTTCAAAAGAGGGTATTAATGGAGAAACACCTCATAAGTCCGAATCTCGCAGAGGAAACGAATTATGGAGCTGTCCTTTTATCAAGTGAGGAAGATATTAGCATAATGGTAAACGAAGAGGACCATATTCGAATACAGTGTTTATATCCAGGTCTGCAATTGAAGGAAGCTCTAAAGAAAGCCAATCAGATCGACGATTGGTTTGAAAGTGAATTTGACTTTGCGTTTGATGAGAAGCATGGCTACTTAACGACTTGTCCTACCAACGTGGGGACGGGGCTCAGGGCTTCAGTCATGATGCACTTGCCGGGACTGGTGTTGACGCAGCAATTGAACCGTATCATCCCTGCGATTAATCAACTGGGGTTAGTGGTGCGGGGGATCTACGGAGAAGGCAGCGAAGCGCTGGGGAACATCTTTCAGATCTCCAATCAAACGACACTTGGTAAGTCGGAAGAGGATATCGTAGAAGATTTGTTAAGTGTTGTGAAGCAGATCATCGAGAAAGAGCAATCGGCAAGGGATGCATTAGTTCAAACGTCAAACATACAATTAGAGGATAGGATCTTCCGTTCTCTAGGGGTGCTGGAGCATAGCAGGATCATTGAGTCCAAGGAAGCTGCGAAATGTTTATCGGATGTCAGGCTTGGAATTGATTTAGGATACATCAAAGTGATATCTAAGAATATATTGAATGAACTAATGATTTTAACCCAACCTGGTTTTTTACAACAATATTCTGGAGGTCCATTGAGACCAAATGAACGAGATATAAGAAGGTCTTCTTTGATTCGGGAGCGAATTAAGTTAGATAAAGATACATGTGAGGAGGAAAAATAATATGATGTTTGGTCGATTTACAGAAAGAGCCCAAAAAGTACTGGCATTAGCTCAAGAAGAAGCGATTCGTTTGTCGCACAGTAATATTGGTACTGAACATATTTTATTAGGACTTGTCCGCGAAGGTGAAGGAATCGCTGCCAAGGCACTTACGGCATTGGGACTGAGCCCTGAAAAGATCCAGAAGGAAGTTGAAGGATTGATCGGGAAAGGAACCGAGAAATCTCAAACGATCCATTACACACCTCGTGCGAAGAAAGTGATTGAACTTTCCATGGATGAGGCCCGTAAGCTGGGTCACTCATATGTAGGAACGGAACATATTTTACTGGGGTTGATTCGCGAGGGTGAAGGAGTGGCCGCCCGGGTACTCGGTAATCTGGGTGTCAGCTTGAATAAAGCGAGACAGCAGGTATTGCAGTTGCTTGGAAGCAATGATTCAAGCAACCATCAGGGTGGAGGCAACGCCAATGCCAATACGCCTACACTTGACAGCTTAGCCCGTGATCTGACAGCCATTGCCCGTGAAGGCAGCTTGGATCCGGTCATTGGTCGAAGCAAGGAAATTCAGCGCGTCATTGAAGTGCTGAGTCGTCGTACGAAGAATAACCCGGTGTTGATCGGTGAGCCCGGAGTAGGTAAGACAGCGATCGCAGAAGGCCTTGCACAGCAGATCATCGCCAATGAAGTGCCTGAAATCCTGCGTGACAAACGCGTGATGACCCTTGATATGGGTACGGTGGTAGCCGGTACGAAATACCGCGGAGAATTCGAGGACCGACTGAAGAAGGTCATGGATGAAATCCGTCAGGCGGGTAACATCATCCTCTTCATCGATGAGCTCCATACGTTAATCGGAGCAGGAGGGGCTGAAGGGGCGATTGATGCCTCCAACATCTTAAAGCCTTCCCTTGCACGTGGGGAATTGCAATGTATCGGTGCCACGACATTAGATGAGTACCGTAAATATATTGAAAAGGATGCAGCGCTTGAGCGCCGTTTCCAACCAATTCAAGTCAATGAACCAACGGCTGCAGAGTCCATTCAGATCCTTAAAGGATTACGTGATCGTTATGAGGCCCATCACCGCGTGTCGATTACGGATGAAGCGATTGATGCTGCAGTGAAGCTTTCTGATCGCTATATTTCAGACCGCTTCCTACCGGATAAGGCCATCGATTTAATTGATGAAGCAGGTTCCAAGGTGCGCTTACGTTCTTATACGACGCCGCCAAACTTGAAAGAGCTTGAAGCAAAGCTGGAAGAAATCCGCAAAGAGAAGGATGCAGCGGTTCAAAGCCAGGAATTTGAAAAAGCGGCTTCACTAAGAGATTCTGAGCAGAAGCTTCGTGAAGAGCTGGAAGAAACAAAGAACACATGGAAAGAAAAGCAGGGGCAGGAAAATACAGAAGTAACTGTTGAGGATATTGCGAAGGTTGTTTCGAACTGGACGGGAGTACCGGTATCGAAATTGGCTCAAACGGAAACGGATCGCTTACTCAAATTAGAGGAAATCCTTCATTCCAGAGTCATCGGACAATCAGAAGCAGTCGTTGCTGTTTCGAAAGCCGTGCGCCGTGCACGGGCCGGCTTGAAAGATCCGAAGCGTCCGATTGGTTCCTTCATTTTCTTAGGACCTACTGGAGTCGGGAAAACGGAATTGGCAAGAGCACTTGCAGAGTCCATGTTCGGTGATGAAGATGCGATGATCCGCATTGATATGTCCGAGTACATGGAGAAGCATTCGACTTCCCGTTTGGTCGGTTCTCCTCCAGGATATGTGGGATACGAGGAAGGCGGTCAGTTAACGGAAAAGGTTCGCCGCAAGCCATATTCGGTCGTTCTTTTGGATGAAATTGAAAAAGCACATCCGGATGTATTCAATATTCTCCTTCAAGTTCTGGAGGATGGCCGTTTAACAGACTCTAAAGGAAGAACGGTAGACTTCAGGAATACAGTCCTGATCATGACTTCAAACGTTGGTGCACAGTCCCTTAAGAGCAATAAATACGTAGGGTTCAATATTCAGGACGGGAAACAGGATTATAAAGATATGAAAGGAAAGGTCATGGAAGAGCTGAAACGTGCTTTCCGACCTGAGTTCCTTAACCGTATCGATGAAATCATCGTGTTCCATTCCCTTGAAAAAGACCACTTGAAAGAGATTGTGACATTGATGTCAAACCAATTGACAACCCGCTTGAAAGAACAGGATATTCATTTAGAGCTTACACCTGCTGCCAAAGAGAAGATAGCAGATGAAGGATTCGATCCTGAATACGGTGCACGACCTCTCCGTCGCGCTATCCAGAAATATGTTGAGGATAAACTGTCGGAAGAATTGTTAAGAGGGAAAGTGCTGACAGGACAGAATATTTTGATCGACGTAGAAGATAGTGAATTTGTTGTAAAGGTTAAAGAAGAGGAAGCAGCCAATACGCCGACATAATAGCAAGGATGATGAAGAGGTACACGTATATGTTTTTCGTGTACCTCTTTTATCATAATGGTTACCTTACGTGGTGGGCGGGCCTGACCAAGCCGGCTCCGCTTTTCGATTGTCTAGCTCCGCCGGCTAGAGGCTCGAGGTCATAAGCCAAGTGAACCAAAAAGGCAAAGGGCGCCTTTCCGGTTCACTCGTCTTATGCTTGTCGCCTCTACCCAAGCCGGCTCCGCTTTTCAATTGAATCTAGTACATAAAACCGATACAATCATTCCAAATGGTATTATCGTGAATAGTTAAGAGTACAAATAGGATAATAGAGGGGAAGAATAGATTGGCTAAGAAAAAGACAAAGTTTGTGTGTTCATCTTGTGGATATGAGTCTGCTAAATGGATGGGGAAATGTCCGGGGTGTAACGAATGGAATACGATGGTGGAAGAGGTTGAGATGACAGGGAAGAAACCCCGGACGTCGTTTATGCACTCAGAGAATACCGGACCATCTAAAGCAGAGAAGCTGATCTCCATCGAAACCAAGCAGGAGCCAAGGGTATTGACCGAGTCGAAAGAGTTGAACCGGGTGCTTGGGGGAGGAGTAGTACCAGGGTCGCTTATCTTGATTGGTGGAGACCCGGGGATCGGAAAATCCACTTTGCTGCTGCAGGTTTCGGCCCAGCTTGCTGATCAGAAGCAGAAGGTTTTATACATTTCCGGAGAGGAATCCATCAAGCAAACCAAGCTCCGGGCAGATCGACTGCATGTGAAATCAGATGATTTATATATATTTGCGGAAACAAATCTTGAGCTGATTCATCAAACGATTGAGCAAATCTCGCCGGATTTCGTCATCATCGACTCGATTCAGACAGTCTTTCATCCTGACGTGACGTCTGCCCCCGGCAGTGTGTCCCAGGTAAGGGAGTGTACGGCAGAACTGATGAGAATCGGGAAAACAAAGGGCATTGCCATCTTTATTGTAGGGCATGTTACCAAGGAAGGCTCGATTGCAGGACCTCGATTATTGGAGCATATGGTCGATACCGTCCTGTATTTTGAAGGCGAACGTCATCACTCCTATCGTATTTTAAGAGCGGTGAAGAACCGTTTCGGATCTACGAATGAGATGGGGATTTTTGAAATGAAGGAACTGGGCCTTGAGGAAGTGGCCAATCCGTCTGAGATATTCCTGGAGGAGCGTTCACAGGGTGCGGCAGGTTCAACGGTGGTTGCCTCGATGGAAGGAACGAGGCCGGTTCTGGTGGAGATTCAAGCTCTTGTGACCCCAACCAGTTTTAATAATCCCCGAAGGATGGCAACCGGGATCGATCATAGCCGGGTTTCATTGATCATGGCTGTGTTGGAAAAGCGGGCAGGCATGCTATTGCAGCAGCAGGATGCCTATCTGAAAGTGGCTGGCGGTGTGAAACTGGATGAACCGGCGATTGATTTGGCTGTTGCTGCAAGTATCGCTTCGAGTTTTCGTGACAGGGCGTCCAGTGCCCATGATTGCATTATCGGTGAAGTCGGTTTAACAGGTGAGATCAGAAGGGTATCAAGAATTGAGCAGCGCGTGCAGGAAGCAGCCAAGTTAGGGTTTAAGAGAGTGATTATTCCCCAGAATAACTTAAGCGGATGGCAGCCTCCTTCTGATATAGAGGTCAAAGGGGTATCTAATATCAATGAAGCACTCTCAATTATCTTAGGAGGATAAGAAATGGAAGATAAGAAGGCAAGAGATAAGTCCATGTCGGATATATTGCAATTCGTTGCTCCCGGTGCCCCGATCAGGGACGGCATTGATAATGTGCTGAGAGCCAATACGGGTGGACTTATTGTTGTTGGGTACAATGATAAGGTGAAATCTGTTCTGGACGGGGGCTTTCATATCAATTGTGCATTCTCCCCCAGCTACCTGTATGAATTGGCCAAGATGGATGGGGCCATCATCCTGAATGAAGCGGGAACGAAGATCATTTTGGCAAATGCACAGTTGGCTCCCGATGTGTACGTGCCTTCCACGGAAACGGGTATGAGACATCGGACGGCAGAACGGGTTGCGAGGCAGACAAATGCCCTTGTCATCGCCATCTCTCAACGGAGAAACGTCATCACCCTGTATCAAGGGAATTTCCGATATGCACTAAAGGACATCTCTGTCATCTTGACGAAAGCCAACCAGGCAATCCAAACCTTGGAGAAATATAAGGTGGTTCTCGATCAAAGCATTTCTAATTTATCCGTCCTTGAGTTTGAGGAGCTTGTCACCCAAAGCGACTTACTGCAGGTTCTTCACCGCTTCGAGATGGTTCTCAGGATCAAGAACGAGCTTTTGACGTATCTCAGCGAGCTCGGTGTCGAGGGCAGATTGATCCGCCTCCAGATGAATGAACTGTTGGCGGATATTGAGGATGAGGCGATGCTCATCATCCGGGACTATTCCCAGGAAAGGAATATCAAACCGTTCGAACTTCTCTATAAGTTCCAGGAGCTTGTTCATTCAGAAGTATTGGAGGATAATGTCCTTTTAAAATTACTCGGATACCACGGATATGTCCATCATGATGATGCGATCTATCCAAGGGGATACCGCGTGTTGAATAAGATCCCCCGTCTGCCGATCGTCATCATTGAAAATCTTATCACGAGATTTGAAACCCTCCCCCATGTAGTGAGGGCTTCAGTCGATGATTTGGATGAAGTCGAAGGCATCGGTGAAGTGCGGGCAAGGAAAATCAAAGAGGGGTTAAAACTGATTAAGGAACAGACGTTTGCCGATCGACAGCTGTAGGTAGAGAGGCCTATATATGCCAGAAATGGTATAATTGTATCATTTTCAAAAAATTGACAGTTTGGTTTGGACGTGTTAGCCTTCATTTAAGGAAGCTAGTAAGCTGGGATAAGTGTATCAAAATCGTATCCGTTGTATTAAATTCAAATTTTCAAGCCCTTAGACGTTTCAAAAATAGTAAATTGTTTATAATGAGTAGGAGGAGGTGAGGGAATGTTAAAAAGAATCGTTCAAGCGTGCTTCCTCATTGTCGGGGGAACACTTGGGATATTTCTGCTTCCCGAATTATTTACCGTCATAAATCTATCGGACATTCCTTTAATTAATAACCCTTATATGACTGCTATATTTGGTGCCATCATTTTTTATATTCTTACGTTTTGGGCAGTCGAGTATGTCGTCAATTTCGTCAAGTGGTTTGAAGATAGCTTGGTAAAGGCACCAGTAACGGATTTGTTATTTGGCAGTTTAGGCCTGATTATCGGTTTATTTGTTGCGTATTTGTTTGGGATCCCCTTCAATCAGATGGAGATTCCGATCGTCAATACGGTGATTCCCATTCTATTAACATTGCTTCTTGGATATTTAGGATTCCAGGTTGGATTTAAGAAAAGGGACGAATTGGTCAATCTATTCGGCACGGCAAACCGAGGTAAGAAAAAAGGGACGGAAGATGATTTGGATGAAGAGGGTGTGAAGACCCTTAAGATATTGGATACGAGCGTGATCATTGATGGCCGTATCGCGGATATCTGCCAAACAGGATTTTTAGAAGGAATCGTGGTGATTCCGCAATTCGTACTGGAAGAGCTCCAGCATATTGCCGATTCTTCCGATGTATTGAAGCGAAATCGTGGACGCCGTGGTCTGGATATTTTAAACCGTATCCAAAAAGAGCTTCCTGTTGAGGTCCAGATATATGAGGGGGACTTCGAGGAAATTCAGGAAGTGGATTCGAAGCTGGTGAAATTAGCGAAGCTTACGAATGGTATCGTTGTAACGAATGATTTTAACCTGAATAAAGTGTGTGATCTTCAAGGTGTACAAGTATTGAACATCAATGACCTGGCCAACGCCGTCAAACCGGTTGTTCTTCCTGGAGAAGAATTGAAGGTACAGGTCATCAAAGACGGTAAGGAGCATAACCAGGGAATTGCTTACCTGGATGATGGTACGATGATCGTCGTGGAAGAAGGGCGTAATTACATCGGTAAGTATATCGATGTCCTTGTCACATCCGTTCTTCAGACATCTGCAGGCAGGATGATATTTGCGAAACCGAAGCAACTGGAAAAAGCACTGTAAACCTGACTCCATTGATGCAGTAAGGTATAATGAATAGTATTACTTGTGTGTTAAAGGAGTTATATTATGGAATATGAAGTGGTCATTCCGGCTGCAGGGCAGGGAAAACGGATGAAAGCGGGCAAAAACAAACTGCTCCTTGAGTTGAATAGCTGTCCTGTCATCATTCATACATTGCGTGTGTTCGAGCATGACATCCTTTGTAAGGGAATCTATTTAGCCATCCATCCTTCAGAGCGACAAGTGTTTCAAGGACTCTTGGAGCGCTACGGCATCAAGAAGGTCGTGAAGCTTGTCGATGGTGGAGAAGAAAGACAGCATAGTGTATACAATGCATTGCTTGAGGTTGATCATGAGATTGTTCTGGTACATGACGGAGCAAGACCATTTATTAAAGAATCCACGATTCACCAATTAGTCGAAAAGACATATTCAACGGGGGCTGCCATTGCGGCGGTTCCCGTTAAAGATACGATCAAGAAAGTACTGGATGGCGAAGTCGAGGAAACGATTGAACGCTCAAGCTTGTGGATGGTTCAGACCCCACAAGCTTTTCGCGTTTCCGTTTTAACACAGGCACATAAAGAAGCCGATCAAGATGGCTTCCTCGGTACAGATGATGCTTCACTGGTGGAAAGGTCGGATATTGAGGTCGCTGTCGTTGAAAGTGATTATGACAATATTAAACTGACAACCCCTGAGGATTTATATTTTGCCGAGGCGATTTTGAAGAAGCGAGAGGATATGAGTGGAGGAGAGAATCATGTTTAGGATCGGACAAGGATTTGATGTTCATCAGTTAGTGGAAGAGAGACCCCTTATCATGGGGGGCATTACGATTCCGTATGAAAAGGGATTATTGGGGCACTCTGATGCAGATGTCCTGTTACATGCTGTAGCGGATGCGTGTCTGGGTGCCATTGCGGCAGGGGATATCGGGAAGCATTTTCCTGATACAGACCCGGAGTTCAAGGATGCTGATTCGGCAAAGCTTCTCCAGCACGTATGGGCCCTTGTGAAAGAGGAAGGCTATGAATTAGGGAATATCGATTGCACAATCATTGCCCAGAAGCCTAAGATGGCTCCTTATATTGACGAAATGAGACAAAGCATCGCCACGTTACTGGAAGCAGATATAGGGGAAGTGAACGTGAAAGCCACTACTTCCGAGAAGCTTGGCTTTACTGGAAGAGGCGAAGGGATTGCCGCCCAAACCACCATATTGATTAAAAAGAAGTAGGGGATAAATTCGCTTTATTCCCGTACTTAACGGTGTTAAAATAGGTCATAGACTTTAAAGAGTAATCATTATAGGAGGAACATACATGACAAAGGAAGTACGCGTCCGTTATGCCCCGAGTCCAACGGGTCATTTACATATTGGAAATGCAAGAACCGCTTTATTTAATTACCTGTATGCCCGCAGCACTGGTGGAAAGTTCATCATCCGTATTGAAGACACGGATAAGAAACGTAATATTGAAGGTGGGGAAGAAAGTCAGCTCAAGTATCTTCAGTGGCTGGGAATCGACTGGGATGAAAGTACAGATAAGCCGGGTGAATACGGACCTTATCGCCAGTCCGAGCGTAATCACATTTATGAGCAGTATTTAAATGAGCTGCTGGAGAGCGGACAGGCATATAAATGTTACTGTACGGAGGAAGAGCTCGAGGCGGAACGTGAGGCACAATCAGCTTCTGGTCAAATGCCCCGCTACTCCGGAAAATGCCGGAATCTGACGAAAGAGGATCAGGAGAAATTGGCAGCAGAAGGCCGCAAGCCGAGCATCCGTTTCCGTGTACCGGCAGGGAAAGTATATTCCTTCAATGATATCGTGAAAGAGGATGTCTCATTTGAATCAGATGGTATCGGTGATTTTGTCATTGCGAAAAAGGACGGTACACCGACGTATAACTTTGCCGTTGCAGTCGATGATTATCTGATGAAAATCACACATGTTCTTCGCGGAGAAGATCATATTTCCAATACACCGAAGCAGTTGATGATCTTTGAAGCACTTGGTTGGGAAGCACCTGTTTACGGACATATGACATTGATTGTCAATGAAAGCCGTAAAAAGTTGAGTAAGCGGGATGAAAGCATCATTCAGTTCATCGAGCAATACGAAGCATTGGGCTATCTGCCAGAAGCGTTGTTCAACTTCATCGCACTACTAGGCTGGTCTCCAAAAGGAGAAGAAGAGCTGTTTTCGAAAGATGAGTTCATTGAAATCTTTGATCCTGAACGTTTATCCACTTCTTCTGCCCTATTTGATAATCAGAAGCTTACATGGATGAACAATCAGTACATGAAGAACTTGGAATTGGCTCAAGTGGTGGAGCTATCCCTCCCCCATTTAATCAGTGCGGGTAAATTGGATGAGAACATGTCCGATGAGCAGCGCGAGTGGGCGAGCCGCGTCATTTCCTTATACCAGGAGCAAATGAGCTTCGGTGCTGAAATCGTGGAGCTGTCCGAAATGTTCTTCAAGACAGATCTTGAATATGATGAAGAGGCGAAAGCGGTACTCGAAGAAGAGCAAGTACCGGAAGTCCTTCAGGCTTTCTTGAATGAAATTGAAGCACTTGAAACGTACGAAGCGGCAGAGATCAAATCGTCCATCAAAGCGGTCCAGAAATCGACTGGTCATAAAGGGAAAAAGCTGTTCATGCCGATCCGTGTAGCTGTTACAGGCCAGACACATGGTCCTGAATTGCCGAATGCCATTGAGCTTTTAGGGAAAGATACAGTTAAACATCGTCTTCAAAGTCTTTTAGGTTAACATTTTGAAGGGTTTGTAATATAGTAAGAGTATCACGTTAAATGATATCGCGTTGATGAGGAGAAGTAAGAAAAGGATGCTTAATAGAGAGAACCATCACCGGCTGAAAGTGGTTTAAGCCCCTCCGATTCTGAAATGCACCTCTGAGCCCGTTACTGAAATAGAGTAGGTAAAGGCGGTTTCCTACCGTTAACAGGATTCGAGTTGGAGAAGGTTTGTCTTCTCAATCAGAGTGGAACCGCGCCTACAAGCGTCTCTGTCAGTTTATTGACAGGGGCGTTTTTTTATTGTGAAAAACGCTAATATTTTTAAAAAAGAAGGGGGATGGATCCGAATGTTTAAGTCGTTTAGGGAAGATATAGATGTGGTGTTTGATCAGGATCCGGCTGCGAGGAATTATGTGGAGGTCATCCTTACGTATTCGGGTCTTCATGCCATTTGGGCCCATCGTGTTGCCCATGCATTTTTTAAACGAAAATTCTTTTTCATTGCCCGGGTCATTTCACAGGTCAGCCGCTTCTTCACCGGAGTGGAGATCCACCCCGGAGCAAAGATCGGGCGCCGCTTTTTCATCGATCATGGAATGGGTGTGGTGATTGGCGAGACGTGTGAAATCGGAGACAATGTCACGCTCTTCCAAGGGGTCACCCTCGGTGGAACCGGGAAGGAAAAAGGGAAGCGTCACCCGACGATCCAGGATAATGCGTTGATTGCGACAGGTGCAAAAGTATTAGGATCGATCGTTGTTGGGGAAAATTCTAAGGTAGGGGCAGGATCCGTTGTCCTGAAAGATGTTCCGCCCAATTCAACCGTAGTCGGCATCCCGGGTAAGGTGGTCATTCAGGACGGTGTGAAGATACAGAAGGATCTGAACCACTGTGATCTGCCCGATCCGATGAACGACCGAATGAAACAACTTGAAAAAGAAGTGAATGAATTGAAATCATTATTAAGGGAATATGAGGGAAGGAGTCGATCATCATGACGATTCGTTTATATAACACACTGACAAGGCAGAAAGAGGAATTCAAACCCCTGGAAGAGGGTAAAGTCAAAATGTATGTGTGCGGTCCGACGGTTTATAACTATATTCATATAGGGAACGCCCGACCTGCGATTGTGTTTGACACAGTGAGACGTTATCTAGAATACAGGGGATACGATGTGCAGTTCGTCTCTAACTTCACGGATGTGGACGATAAATTAATTAGAGCGGCCAAGGAACTGGGAGAAGATGTCCCGACGATTGCCAAGCGCTTTATCGATGCTTACTTCGAAGATACGGGAGCCCTCGGTTGCCGGAAAGCCGATGTCCATCCGACTGTAACAGATAATATTGACACCATTGTTGATTTCATCTCAGCCCTTGTAGAAAAAGGTTATGCCTATGAATCCCAGGGAGACGTTTATTATCGTACCAGAAAGTTTGATGGCTACGGTAAGCTGTCTCATCAGCCGATCGATGAGCTGAAAGCGGGAGCCCGCATCGATGTGGGGGACAAAAAAGAAGATGCCCTTGATTTCGTTTTATGGAAAGCAGCGAAAGAAGGGGAGATTTCCTGGGAGAGTCCCTGGGGTGAAGGACGTCCGGGCTGGCATATCGAGTGCTCGGCTATGGCAAAGCGCTACTTGGGTGATACGATCGATATCCACGCCGGGGGACAGGATTTGACCTTCCCTCATCATGAGAATGAAATCGCCCAGTCAGAGGCCCTTACAGGTAAGGCATTCGCCAATTACTGGATGCACAATGGGTATATTAATATCGATAACGAGAAGATGTCGAAATCACTCGGTAATTTCGTATTGGTGCACGACATTATTAAAGAACAAGATCCGCAGGTACTTCGTTTCTTCATGCTATCCGTTCATTACCGTCATCCGATCAACTACAATCTTGAGCTTCTGCAGAATGCAGAGACTTCTTTGGACCGGATAAAGACAGCGTATGAGAACTTGAAGCACCGCAAGGAATCAAGTACGAACTTAACGGACAATAATCAGGAATGGCTGGACAAAATCCGTGAGTTGAAAGCTCAATTCATTACGGATATGGACGATGATTTCAATACGGCCAATGCGATTTCCATTCTATTCGAACTATCCAGACAAGCGAACTATTACTTGATGGAGAAAAATACATCAACAGAAGTCATTGACGGGTTCTTAAACCAGTTTGAAGATTTCTTCTCTGTACTTGGACTGACGCTGCAGGAAGCGGGAATACTGGATGAAGAAGTGGAAGAGATGATCGAAAAGCGTATTCAAGCCCGTAAAGACCGAAACTTCCAACTGGCAGATGAGATCCGGGATACATTGAAAGACATGGATATCATCCTGGAAGATACTCCTCAAGGCACCCGCTGGAAAAGGGGATCTTAATGCTTTACGAGACAAATGAACAAATCGATGCGAAACAAATCAATGCACTTGCACTTGCGTATATGGGGGATGCTGTATATGAAACATATGTACGGCAGCTCCTGCTAACCAAGGGGAAGATCAAACCGAATCAACTGCACAGGGCTGCGACGAAGTATGTGTCTGCTAAAGCGCAGGCGGCCATTCTCCGGACGTTGTTCGATCAGGACCTCTTATCGGAAGAAGAGATATCGATCGTCAAGCGCGGCCGGAATGCGAAATCGGGGACAACGCCTAAAAACACGGATGTACAAACGTATAAACACAGCACTGCTTTTGAGGCTCTTATTGGATATTTGTTTTTACTTAATCGGACGGATCGATTAGAGGAACTGTTGAAGATCATTTTTGAACAAGCCCAGGCAGGAAAGGAGGAACAGAAATGAGTAAAGATTTTATCGGAGGAAGAAATCCTGTCATAGAAGCGTTAAAGTCAGGAAGGGATATCAATAAGATCTGGATAGCGGAAGGTTCCCAGAAAGGCTCGATCCAGCAGATCGTCGGACTTGCCAAGGAATCCAATGTCATGGTCCAGTATGTCCCGAAGAAGAAAATCGAGCAGATGGTATCGGAGAATCACCAAGGGGTCGTCGCTTCTGTGGCCGCTTATCAGTATGCTGAACTGGATGATCTATTTCAAAAGGCAGAACAAAAAGGGGAGGATCCCTTTATCCTCATCCTGGATGAACTGGAAGATCCCCATAACCTGGGTTCCATAATGAGGACGGCTGATGCAGCGGGTGCCCACGGGATCATTATTCCGAAGCGAAGAGCGGTGGGACTTACATCAACTGTAGCCAAGGCTTCCACCGGGGCGATTGAACATATTCCCGTGGCACGTGTGACGAATCTGTCGAGAGCGGTGGATGAGTTGAAAGAACGCGGTGTATGGGTCGCCGGGACGGATGCGAAGGGTAAGCAGGATTTCCGCCAGTTGGACGGTACGCTTCCGATCGGTTTGATTATCGGAAGTGAAGGAAAAGGGATGAGCCGCATTTTGCGGGATAAATGTGATTTCCTTGTTCAGTTGCCTATGATCGGTCATGTTACATCACTAAACGCTTCGGTGGCAGCTAGTATTTTAATGTATGAGGTTTATCGTAAACGCCACCCATTGGGAGAATAGGGAAGATGGATATCCTCCTTGTGGATGGCTATAACATAATCGGTGCATGGCCGGAATTGAATGAATTGAAGCATAAGGACCTAGCCGCAGCAAGAGACCGCCTGGTGGAACAAATGGCAGAGTATCAGGGGTATACGGGCTACCGTGTCATTGTCGTGTTTGATGCATACTACGTACAGGGGATCGCCCGGAAATATCAAAATTATAAAGTGGAAGTTCTTTTCACCAGAGAAAATGAAACGGCAGATGAACGAATTGAAAGATTGGCCATTGAGTTAAGCAATATTAAAACACAGATTCATGTAGCCACTTCTGATTTCACCGAGCAATGGGCCATCTTTGGGCAGGGAGCCCTTCGCAAATCAGCGAGGGAGCTCTTGACCGAGGTGGAAGTCATTGAAAAAAAGATTGAAAGAAAAGTAAGGAATTCGAGCGAGAAACGGCCGGCTTCCAAGATTCAATTATCAGAAGAAGTTGCTGAAATTTTCGAAAAATGGCGCCGTGGAGAACAATGATAGGTTGACGATTGAATTTTCTGTAATGTATAATATTTCTATCTATTGTTTTGCTCGGGGGGATGCGTGTGAGCAATATCATCAGGACAGAAGCATTTGATAATCGATTAGAAGGCATGGATGATGAAGAGATTATAGAAGCCGTCCATCAGGGTCACAGCGAAGCGCTCGATTTTTTGATCAGGAAATACCGTAATTTCGTAAGAGCGAAAGCCCGCTCGTATTTTTTAATCGGGGCAGATAAGGAAGATATTGTCCAGGAGGGTATGATTGGTTTATACAAAGCAATCCGTGATTATAAAGAGGACAAGCTGACTTCTTTTAAAGCGTTTGCAGAGCTTTGTATCACAAGACAGATCATTACAGCCATCAAGACAGCCACGCGACAGAAGCATATACCGCTGAATTCGTATGTTTCACTGGATAAACCCATTTATGATGATGAATCTGACCGAACGCTATTAGATGTCATTTCAGGTGCGAAAGTAATGGATCCGGAAGCGCTCATTATCAATCGCGAGGAATTCGATAATATGGAAGATAAGATGGCCCAGCTGTTAAGCGATCTTGAGAGGAAAGTACTGGCCCTTTATTTGGACGGGCAGTCCTATCAGGAGATATCAGAAGAGCTGAACCGCCATGTGAAATCCATCGACAATGCATTACAGCGAGTGAAACGGAAGCTTGAACGATACTTGGAAGTCCGCGAAATAACGATGTAAAGTCATATTGACACATTTTGGTGGTCGTGTTATTTTTGATAGGACTTACTATGTATAGTATAGGTGGAATATATGACTACTAAACTAATACTGGCTTGTACGGTGTGCGGTTCCAGGAATTATTCCGTGCCGGGAAACCGTAATCAGGCCGTTCGATTAGAATTAAAAAAATTCTGTAATACATGTAATGCTCATACCCTACACAAAGAGACTAAATAAAGTGTAGAAGTCTTGCGTATTGATATTAGTTGGAGGTTACTAACGGATGTTTAAATTCTTTCGCAATGTTGCATCGGAAATGAGAAAGGTCAGCTGGCCTAAACGTAAAGAGTTAACGCGCTATACGATCACGGTTATTACGACAGTGATATTTGTTGCCCTTTTCTTTGCTGTTATCGACCTGGGCATCTCAGAACTTATGCGATTGATCATTGGTTCTAAGTAAGAGAAACATAGAATTAGTTGTATATATACCATGAAAGCATGGTATAATGAATGTTAATAGAGTACATGACCTTAGAGCCCGTTATCTTTTTACGGGTTTTTTCATTTGGAGAAAAAAGGCGAATGAGTATTCTTAAATAGCGAGGAGGGACGGACGTTTAGTCCTATGAAATGGAGAAGAATTGGTATGTAGTCCATACTTATTCAGGATACGAGAATAAGGTGAAAGCGAACCTTGAGAAGCGTGTTGAAACGATGGGGATGCAGGATAAGATCTTCCGCGTGATCGTGCCTGAAGAAGAAGAGACGGATTATAAGAATGGCAAGAAGAAAGTAATTAAGAAGAAGGTATTCCCCGGTTATGTGATCGTGGAAATCGTCATGACGGATGATTCATGGTATGTTGTCCGAAACACACCTGGAGTGACCGGTTTCGTCGGTTCATCAGGCTCAGGGTCAAAACCTACACCATTATTGCCGGAAGAAGTAACAAACCTTCTGAAACAAATGGGCATGACAGAGAAAAAGGTAGAGATCGACTTCGAATTAGGAGAAACAGTAAGGGTGAACGAAGGTCCGTTTGCGAACTTCACCGGCTCGATCGAAGAGATTGACAATGCTAAAGCAAAAGTGAAGGTACACGTTAATATGTTTGGTAGAGATACCCCGGTAGAACTGGATTTCTCCCAAATTGATAAATTATAATGGAAAAGAACTTGAAATCATTCTGAAAAAATGGTACTATTTCATAAGTCAGTGCGTCTCCACAAAGAGATACTGAACCTAATAGACGTTCTTTATGTTGATAAAGACATTTTTTACATTTGAGTGGGAGGGTGAAAAACCCAATAACCACATCACGGACTTAAGGAGGTGTGTCTCGTGGCTAAAAAAGTTATCAAAATGGTTAAATTGCAGATTCCTGCCGGTAAAGCTAATCCAGCTCCACCAGTTGGTCCTGCACTAGGTCAAGCAGGTGTTAACATCATGGGATTCTGTAAGGAATTCAATGCTCGTACAGCAGATCAAGCTGGCTTAATCATTCCTGTTGAAATCACGGTATTTGAAGACCGTTCATTTACATTCATCACAAAAACTCCACCCGCTGCTGTTCTTCTTAAGAAAGCTGCAGGTATCGAGTCTGGTTCAGGCGAACCAAACAGCAAGAAAGTGGCAACACTTAAACGCGATAAAGTACGTGAAATTGCTGAAACAAAAATGCCTGACTTAAATGCAGCTAGTGTTGAATCAGCTATGCGCATGGTAGAAGGAACTGCACGCAGCATGGGTATCGTCATCGAAGACTAATCCCTGCTTCGTTAAAGTAGAGGTTCCTGTTGAACGAGGTTGCGATGATGAAATGTACGTTTCACTCGCAACCTTATTTCGTGGGAGGTTATTCCGCTAAAACCACATATAGGAGGAAATTTATAATGGCTAAAAAAGGTAAAAAGTTTCTTGAAGCTCAAAAGCTTGTAGATCGTACTACAGCTTATTCAGTGGAAGAAGCAATCGAACTTGTTAAGAAAACAAACTTCGCTAAGTTTGACGCAACGATTGAAGTAGCGTTCCGCTTAGGTGTAGATACTCGTAAAAACGACCAGCAAATCCGTGGAGCAGTTGTACTTCCTCATGGAACTGGTAAAACTCAAAAGGTTCTTGTATTCGCTAAAGGAGATAAAGCAAAAGAAGCAGAAGCTGCTGGCGCTGATTTCGTAGGTGATGCAGAACTGATCAACAAGATCAACCAAGGTTGGTTCGAGTTCGACGTAATCGTTGCAACTCCAGACATGATGGGTGAAGTTGGTAAACTTGGTCGCGTATTGGGACCTAAAGGTTTAATGCCAAACCCTAAAACTGGAACAGTAACATTCGACGTAACGAAAGCTGTTAATGAAATCAAAGCTGGTAAAGTTGAATACCGTGCTGACAAATCAGGTAACGTTCACGTTCCTGTTGGGAAGATTTCATTCGACAACGAAAAGCTTGTTGAAAACTTTGCTACAATGTATGAAACAATGCTTAAAGTTAAACCTGCTGCTGCAAAAGGAACTTACATGAAAAATGTTTCTGTAACTTCTACAATGGGACCTGGCGTTAAAGTCGATCCTTCCACTTTCGCAGTTAAGGCATAATTTGGTATTGACTTACTGAGGACTAGTGATTATAATTAGTTCTGTTGTTAAAAAACGAATACATTTGTACCGTAGACAGTAGGTGCTCGTCATGAGCTTAATGTCCTGCCGAGGTAATTGCGATAAAATAACCGCTTATAGCGCGTTTGCGATGCCCTTATGTCTACCTTGATATAAGGGCATTTTTTATTGGATGACGGTATAAATGTTCATCAGTCAATCTACAGGAGGTGTAATGATGAGCAGCATTCTAGATCAAAAGAAACACATCGTTGGAGAAATCTCTGACAAGCTAAAAAACAGTGTATCTACAATCGTTGTAGATTACCGTGGCCTAGACGTTTCCGAAGTAACTGAACTTCGTAAACAACTTCGTGAAGCTGGCATCGAGTTCAAAGTGTACAAAAACACTATGGTACGTCGTGCAGCAGAAGAAGCTGGTCTTGAAGGGTTAAACGAATTCTTAACTGGTCCTAACGCAATCGCGTTCAGTTCAGAAGAAGTAGTTGCACCTGCAAAGATCCTTAACAGCTTCGCTAAAGAACACGAAGCACTTGAAATCAAAACGGGTGTCATCGAAGGAACGATCACTTCAGTTGAGGATGTTAAAGCAATCGCTGAACTTCCAAACCGCGAAGGACTTCTTTCTATGCTACTCAGCGTGCTACAAGCACCAATGCGCAACTTCGCGTTGGCAACAAAAGCCGTTGCAGATCAAAAAGAAGAGCAAGGCGCGTAAGCTAAAGCAAGTCGTTTAAATAAAAAAATGAAGCAAACATCACAAGGAGGAAATTTAAAATGAGTAAAGAGCAAATCATTGACGCGATTAAAGAAATGTCAGTTCTTGAACTAAATGATCTAGTTAAAGCAATCGAAGAAGAATTCGGAGTAACTGCTGCTGCACCTGTAGCTGCTGCTGCTGGTGGCGCTGACGCTGCTGCAGAACAAACTGAATTCGACGTAATCCTTGAGAGCGCTGGTTCTCAAAAAATCAAGGTTATCAAAGTTGTTCGCGAAATCACAGGTCTTGGCCTTAAAGAAGCGAAAGAAATGGTTGATAACACTCCTAAAGCTCTTAAAGAAGGTATTTCTAAAGAGGAAGCTGAAGAACTTAAAGCTAAACTTGAAGAAGTTGGAGCTGGCGTAGAAGTTAAGTAATGATTGTATAGATGAAAAGCTCGCTATATTTGGCGGGCTTTTTTCTTGTCTGGCATCTATCTTTGCCCGATTTTGGAAAAGATGGTTACCAGGCGGATCTATCGATGGATGGAGATGATATAATGACCAATCACTATTATTCCCGTAACCCCGATGTGGAAAGTAACCCGAATAAGATTGCCTTTGAATTAAGGGGGCATACATTCCGTTTTAAGACAGACCAGGGCGTCTTCTCAAAAAAGGAAGTGGACTTCGGTTCAAGAGCTTTGATTGAATCGTTTGAATTACCTGATGTTAAGGGACCGATACTTGATGTTGGCTGCGGTTATGGCCCGGTCGGATTATCCTTGGCCAAAGACTTTGGTGATCGGAGGGTCCACATGATCGATGTAAACGAGAGGGCTCTATCTTTAGCGAAAGAAAATGCTGGGGAAAATAAAGTTCAAAACGTTAAAGTCTATCAAAGTGACCGGTATACGAATGTCGTTGAAAAGGGATTTGCCGCTATTTTAACGAACCCTCCGATACGAGCAGGGAAAGAAACGGTTCATTCGATTCTTGAGAATAGTTACGAACATCTGACGGAACGCGGAGAATTGTGGGTCGTTATTCAGAAGAAGCAAGGTGCTCCCTCTGCCATGGAGAAAATGGAAAAAATCTTTTCAAATGTAGAAGTCTTCACCAGGAAAAAGGGATACTACATCTTGAAATCGGTAAAAGAAATCCGTTGACGTAGCTTAACTGCTATGATAACATTATAAAATGCAAAAATATTATTTTCCGGTATTATGTCCATATGTATACATGTTGGATAAATTGGAAAAGATTATAAAATAATAGTTCGTCATATGAAAATGAGGTTTTATCATTAAAACCCTTTTTCTTTTTGTCTTGTGTAGAGTAGAAATCCTACTTTAAGGCATATAGACACAACCAAAACGCTTGATTTGAGGGGTGAATCAGTTGACAGGTCAACTAGTTCAGTATGGACGACACCGCCAACGCAGAAGTTTTGCGCGTATCAGTGAAGTTTTAGAATTACCGAATTTAATCGAAATTCAAACTTCCTCGTATCAATGGTTTCTTGATGAGGGGTTAAGAGAAATGTTCCGTGACATTTCTCCGATTGAGGACTTCACTGGTAATCTCTCTTTGGAATTTATTGATTATAGTCTGGGAGAGCCAAAGTACTCGGTGGAAGAATCAAAGGAAAGAGATGTTACTTACTCTGCACCGCTTAGAGTAAAAGTCCGTCTTGTGAACAAGGAAACAGGAGAAGTAAAAGATCAAGACGTATTTATGGGTGATTTCCCATTAATGACAGACACAGGTACGTTTGTCATCAATGGTGCTGAGCGCGTTATCGTATCTCAGCTAGTACGTTCACCTAGTGTTTACTTTAGCGGAAAAGTAGATAAAAACGGAAAGAAAGGGTTTACTGCTACCGTTATACCAAACCGCGGAGCTTGGCTTGAGTATGAAACAGATGCAAAAGATGTTGTATATGTGCGAATTGATCGAACTCGCAAACTACCGGTAACGGTTCTTTTACGTGCCCTTGGGTTTGGCTCTGATCAAGAAATCATCGATTTGATCGGTGATAATGAGTACATTCGTAACACGCTCGAGAAAGACAACACGGAAGGTATCGACAAGGCATTGCTCGAGATTTATGAGCGTCTGCGTCCGGGAGAGCCTCCTACAGTAGAAAATGCTAAAAGTTTACTCGTTTCTCGTTTCTTTGATCCTAAGCGTTATGACTTAGCAAACGTTGGACGTTACAAAATGAACAAAAAGCTTCACATTAAGAATCGTTTATTCGGTCAAACTCTAGCAGAAACTCTAGCAGATCCGGAAACGGGCGAGATTCTGGCAGAGAAAGGCACGGTTCTTGACCGTCGCGCCCTGGATAAGGTCATCCCTTATTTAGAAAACGGCATTGGTTTCAAAAACTACCAACAGTCCGGCGGCGTATTAGAAGAAGACGTAGTTCTTCAATCTATCAAAATCTATTCTCCTAACGAAGAAGGAGATTTTGAAATCAACGTAATCAGCAACGCGTATGTTGAAGAAGAAGTTAAGTACATTACACCTGCTGATATCATCTCTTCCATTTCTTACTTCTTTAACTTATTACATGGAGTAGGACTGACAGATGATATTGACCATTTAGGTAACCGTCGTTTACGTTCGGTTGGTGAATTGCTACAGAACCAATTCCGTATTGGTTTATCACGTATGGAGCGTGTGGTCCGTGAAAGAATGTCCATTCAGGACACGAACACGATCACGCCTCAACAACTGATCAACATCCGTCCTGTTATTGCATCCATTAAAGAGTTCTTTGGAAGCTCTCAATTGTCTCAATTCATGGATCAAACGAATCCTCTTGCAGAATTAACGCACAAACGCCGTCTTTCTGCTTTAGGGCCCGGTGGATTAACACGTGAACGTGCTGGATTCGAAGTACGTGACGTCCATTATTCCCACTATGGCCGTATGTGTCCGATTGAAACACCTGAGGGTCCGAACATCGGACTGATCAACTCACTTTCCTCCTTTGCGAAAGTGAATAAATTCGGCTTTATCGAAACGCCGTATCGTCGTGTCGACCCCGATACCGGGAAAGTAACCGATCGCATCGATTACTTGACGGCAGACGAAGAAGATAACTATGTAGTGGCACAGGCGAACGCACGTCTTGGAGATGACGGCGCATTCCTTGATGAAGAAGTCATCTCCCGTTTCCGCGGTGAGAACACGGTCATCAAGCGTGAACGTCTCGACTACATGGATGTATCTCCTAAACAAGTAGTATCAGCTGCGACAGCATGTATTCCATTCTTAGAAAACGATGACTCCAACCGTGCTCTAATGGGAGCGAACATGCAGCGTCAAGCAGTACCTTTGATGAATCCGGAATCACCGATCGTCGGAACAGGTATGGAACACGTATCTGCGAAAGACTCCGGTGCAGCTGTGATCTGTAAATACGAAGGTATTGTGGAGAAGGTTGAAGCGAAACAAGTTTGGGTACGTCGTGTGAAAGAAATCGACGGTCAGGAAGTAAAAGGTGACCTCGATAAGTATCGTATGCAGAAATTCATCCGTTCTAACCAGGGTACATGTTACAACCAGCGTCCGATCGTAAGTGAAGGTGACCGTGTAGTTAAAGGAGAAATCCTTGCTGATGGTCCTTCCATGGAGAAAGGTGAACTCGCCTTGGGACGTAACGTCATGGTTGGATTCATGACTTGGGACGGTTACAACTATGAAGATGCGATCATCATGAGTGAACGTCTTGTGAAAGACGATGTCTATACTTCTATTCATATTGAAGAATATGAGTCTGAATCACGTGATACGAAATTGGGACCAGAAGAAATCACTCGTGATATTCCAAACGTTGGTGAAGATGCACTTCGCAATCTTGACGAGCGTGGAATCATCCGCATCGGTGCTGAAGTGAAAGATGGCGACCTGCTTGTCGGTAAAGTAACGCCTAAAGGTGTAACGGAACTGACGGCTGAAGAGCGTCTATTACATGCAATCTTCGGTGAGAAGGCTCGTGAAGTCCGGGATACATCCCTTCGCGTACCACACGGTGGCGGCGGAATCATCCTTGATGTGAAAGTCTTCAATCGTGAAGATGGCGATGAATTACCACCAGGTGTGAACCAGCTTGTACGTGTATACATCGTTCAGAAACGTAAGATCTCTGAAGGTGACAAAATGGCTGGTCGGCACGGTAACAAAGGTGTTATCTCAAGAATCCTTCCTGAAGAAGACATGCCGTTCTTACCAGACGGCACACCAATCGATATCATGCTTAACCCACTAGGGGTACCATCACGTATGAACATCGGTCAGGTGCTGGAGCTTCACTTGGGAATGGCAGCAAGATACCTCGGTATTCATGTCGCTTCACCAGTATTTGATGGAGCGCGTGAGGAAGATGTATGGGCAACAATTGAAGAAGCAGGTATGGCACGCGATGCCAAAACCGTTCTTTACGATGGTAGAACGGGTGAACCGTTTGATAACCGAGTATCAGTTGGAATCATGTATATGATCAAACTTGCTCACATGGTTGATGACAAACTTCACGCACGTTCGACCGGACCATATTCACTCGTTACGCAACAACCACTCGGAGGTAAAGCCCAATTCGGTGGACAGCGTTTCGGTGAGATGGAGGTATGGGCACTTGAAGCTTATGGTGCTGCTTACACTCTACAAGAAATTCTTACAGTTAAGTCCGATGACGTTGTGGGCCGTGTGAAAACATACGAAGCCATCGTCAAGGGTGAAAACGTTCCTGAACCTGGTGTTCCGGAATCATTCAAAGTTCTGATCAAAGAGCTTCAAAGTTTAGGTATGGATGTTAAGATCCTCTCTAGTAACGAAGAAGAAATCGAAATGCGGGACTTAGAGGACGAAGAAGAAGTACAACAAGCAGACACGCTAAATATCTCTGAATCTAATGCACAAGAATCCGAGACAGTAGGGTCTAAAGAATAAATTTAGAGCAATTAGGGTTAGAGCCTGTAGATTAAAAGGGAGGTAGGCCCCTTGCTAGATGTAAATAATTTTGAGTATATGAAAATTGGTTTAGCTTCCCCCGATAAGATCCGTTCATGGTCTTTCGGGGAAGTTAAAAAGCCCGAGACGATTAACTATCGTACGTTAAAACCAGAAAAAGACGGTTTGTTCTGTGAACGTATTTTCGGTCCTACGAAGGACTGGGAATGTCACTGTGGTAAATACAAGCGTGTCCGTTATAAAGGCGTCGTTTGTGACCGCTGTGGTGTCGAAGTAACAAAGGCAAAAGTTCGTCGTGAACGTATGGGTCACATTGAACTTGCCGCACCTGTTTCTCACATCTGGTACTTCAAAGGAATCCCAAGCCGTATGGGTCTTGTTTTAGACATGTCCCCGCGTGCTTTGGAAGAAGTCATCTATTTCGCTTCCTATGTTGTAACAGAACCGGGTGACACGGCTCTTGAAAGAAAGCAACTTCTTTCTGAAAAAGAATACCGTGCATACCGTGAGAAGTACGGAGTGAAATTCCAAGCTGCAATGGGAGCTGAAGCCATTAAAAAGCTTCTGCAGGACATTGACCTGGATAAAGAAGCTGATTTCTTGAAAGAAGAACTGAAAACAGCTCAAGGTCAACGCCGTACCCGTGCAATCAAACGATTGGAAGTAGTGGAATCTTTCAGAAACTCAGGAAATGATCCGGACTGGATGATTCTTGATGTCCTTCCTGTCATTCCTCCAGAGCTTCGCCCGATGGTTCAACTTGACGGTGGACGCTTTGCGACTTCTGACCTGAATGATTTATACCGTCGTGTTATTAACCGTAATAACCGTCTTAAGCGTTTATTGGACCTTGGTGCCCCAAGCATCATCGTTCAAAATGAGAAGCGTATGCTACAAGAAGCGGTTGATGCTTTAATTGATAATGGTCGTCGCGGCCGTCCAGTTACTGGACCGGGTAACCGTCCGTTAAAATCCCTTTCACATATGCTTAAAGGGAAGCAAGGTCGTTTCCGTCAGAACCTTCTTGGTAAACGTGTTGACTACTCCGGCCGTTCTGTAATCGTTGTTGGACCTAACCTTAAGATGTACCAATGTGGTCTTCCTAAGGAAATGGCTCTTGAGTTATTCAAACCATTCGTTATGAAAGAACTCGTTGAAAAAGGATTGGCCCACAACATCAAGAGTGCCAAGCGCAAGATTGAACGCGTCCAGCCGGAAGTATGGGATGTATTAGAAGGCGTCATCAAAGAACATCCGGTACTGTTAAACCGTGCACCTACACTTCACAGACTTGGTATTCAAGCATTTGAACCAACGCTTGTCGAAGGTAGAGCGATCCGTCTTCACCCACTTGTATGTACAGCATACAACGCGGATTTTGATGGTGACCAAATGGCGGTTCACGTACCACTATCTTCTGAAGCACAAGCTGAAGCGCGCATGCTCATGCTTGCTGCCCAAAACATCCTAAATCCGAAAGACGGTAAACCGGTTGTTACACCGTCCCAGGATATGGTATTAGGAAACTATTACCTGACACTTGAACGTGAAAATGCTGTTGGTGAAGGTATGATCTTCAATGATGCAAGTGAAGTCATCCTTGCATATCAAAATGGTTATGTACACTTGCATACCCGTATTGCGATCCATGCAAGCACCATCAACAACAAAACGTTCACCGAGAAGCAAAACAAACAATTATTATTAACAACGGTAGGTAAAGTCATCTTCAACGAGATCTTACCTGATACATTCCCGTTCATCAACGAACCAACAAGAACGAACTTGGAAGTTGCGACTCCTGAGAACTACTTTGTTGATCCGTCAACGGACGTGAAAGAAGTATTCCAAAGCCGTGAGTTAATCAACCCGTTCAAAAAAGGTTTCTTAGGGAATATCATCGCGGAAGTGTTCAAGAAGTTCGCCATCACGGAAACGTCTCGTATGCTTGATAAGATGAAGGACCTTGGATTCAAATATTCTACAAAAGCCGGTATTACGGTTGGTATCGCAGATATCGTCGTACTAGCGGAAAAAGAAGAAATCTTGATCGAAGCGCAAAGTAAAGTAGACAACGTCTTGAAGCAATTCAAACGCGGTCTCATTACAGAAGATGAAAGATATGATCGTGTCATCTCCATCTGGAGTGCTGCGAAAGATACGATTCAAGGTAAGTTAATGGCGACATTGGATAAACGCAACCCGATCTTCATGATGAGTGACTCAGGTGCCCGTGGTAACGCATCAAACTTCACTCAGCTTGCCGGTATGCGTGGACTGATGGCCAACCCGGCTGGACGTATCATCGAGTTACCGATCAAATCAAGTTTCCGTGAAGGTCTGACGGTTCTTGAGTACTTCATCTCTACCCATGGTGCCCGTAAAGGTCTTGCCGATACAGCACTGAAAACAGCTGACTCAGGTTACCTGACACGTCGACTTGTTGACGTTGCACAGGACGTTATCGTTCGTGAGGAAGACTGTGGAACGGACAGAGGCTTACTTGTAGGCTCCATTAAAGAGGGTACGGAAATCATCGAACCTCTTGAAGAACGTTTACTCGGTCGTTATTCCCGTAAGACATTACGTCACCCTGAAACAGATGAAATCATCATCACAGAAAACCAGCTGATCACAGAAGACTTGGCTAAGACGATCATTGACGCTGGAGTCGAACATGTTTCGATCCGTTCTGCCTTCACGTGTAACACAAGACACGGTGTATGTGAAAAATGTTACGGAACGAACCTTGCGACAGGTCAAAAAGTCGAAGTCGGGGAAGCTGTCGGTATCATCGCTGCTCAATCCATCGGGGAACCGGGTACTCAGTTAACGATGCGTACGTTCCATACAGGTGGGGTAGCAGGAGACGATATCACCCAAGGTTTACCGCGTATCCAAGAGATCTTCGAAGCGCGTAACCCTAAAGGTCAAGCTGTCATCTCTGAAATCGATGGTGTGATCACATCCATAAGTGAAGGAAAAGATCGTCAGTACGAAATTACCGTACAAGGTGATGTGGAAACGAGAAGTTACACAGCTCCTTACACAGCGCGCTTGAAGTTCGCTGTAAACGATAAAGTCGCACGCGGTCAGGAAATCACTGAAGGTTCGATCGATCCGAAAGAACTTCTTAAAGTCCGTGATGTGTCTGCCGTTCAAGAATACCTACTGCGCGAAGTACAAAAAGTATATCGTATGCAAGGGGTTGAAATCGGCGACAAACACGTTGAAGTCATGGTCCGTCAAATGTTACGTAAAGTCCGCGTCATCGATGCCGGTGAATCTGAAGTACTTCCAGGTACTCTTATGGATATCCACCAATTCAGAGATGCGAACGAAAAAGCATTGTTCGGCGGTAAGCTTCCGGCAACAGGACGTCCTGTACTGCTTGGGATCACCAAGGCTTCACTTGAAACAGATTCCTTCTTATCCGCAGCATCATTCCAGGAAACAACTCGTGTGTTAACGGACGCTGCGATCAAAGGAAAACGTGATGAGTTACTAGGATTGAAAGAAAATGTTATCATCGGTAAACTGGTTCCAGCAGGAACAGGTATGCAACGTTACCGTAAAGCAGAACCGGTTTTAGCAGAAGATACTAGTGAAGAAACAGTAACAGTAGAGTAATCTATTTAGGCTAACTCTTAGGCGGGTTTGATTGCTCAAACAGCAGCTCTAAGAGTTAGCTTTTATAAATCTTTTAAATCTTTGTTGACATAGAGATTTTAAGATGATAATATATTCAAGGTTGCTCCTATTAATAACCTGTTACTTTGGAGGATATGAAATGTCTTATGAAAAAGTAGCGCAGGCTAAAGAAATTATTGTAGGAACAAAGCAAGCAGTGAAAGCTCTAAAAACAGGTCATGTACTCGAAGTTGTGATTGCGGAGGATGCTGATCCCAAGGTTACAGCAAAAGTAGTCCAGGCCGCGATTGATCTTAATGTACCGGTTAACAAAGTGGACTCGATGAAGAAACTTGGTAAATCGTGCGGAATAGATGTTGGAGCAGCAGCTGTTGCGATTATACAGTAAAATAGTTTTTGTAGAAGCGATCTACAAAAACTTTACTTTTACCCAAAAAAGAACCACCTGGATGTGTGGGCTTACCAAATAAGAAGGGAGGAAAACAAAATGCCAACTATTAACCAATTAGTTCGCAAGCCTCGTCAGTCAAAATCAACTAAATCAAAGTCACCAGCTCTTAACAAAGGTTATAACAGCTTTAAGAAGGTGCACACGAACTTGTCTTCTCCACAAAAACGTGGTGTATGTACTCGTGTTGGTACAATGACTCCAAAGAAACCGAACTCGGCGCTACGTAAATATGCACGTGTTCGTTTAACAAATGGAATCGAGGTTACTGCTTACATCCCTGGTATCGGACATAACCTTCAAGAGCACAGTGTTGTTCTTATCCGTGGAGGACGTGTAAAGGATTTACCGGGAGTACGTTATCACATCGTACGTGGTGCGCTTGATACAGCTGGAGTTGACGGCCGTATGCAAGGACGTTCTAAATACGGAACTAAGCGCCCTAAAGCAGCTAAAAAATAATAAAACAACTATAAATTCATTTCTCGTTGAAAGGAGGAAATCACATGCCACGTAAAGGTCCTGTAGCAAAAAGAGACGTTTTACCTGATCCAATGTACAATTCTAAATTAGTTACTCGTTTAATCAACAAAATCATGATTGACGGTAAAAGAGGTAAAGCTCAAAAGAAATTATACGCAGCGTTTGATATCATTAGCGAGCGTTCAGGTAAAGATGCAATGGAAGTATTCGATGCAGCTTTAAAAAATATCATGCCGGTATTAGAAGTAAAAGCTCGTCGTGTAGGTGGTTCAAACTATCAAGTACCTGTAGAGGTGCGTCCAGAGCGTCGTACTACATTAGGTCTTCGTTGGTTAGTAAACTACTCTCGTCTTCGCGGTGAGAAGACAATGGAAGAGCGTTTAGCTAACGAAATCCTTGATGCAGCTAACAACACTGGAGCTTCTGTCAAGAAGCGTGAAGATACACACAAGATGGCTGAAGCGAACAAAGCGTTTGCTCACTATCGTTGGTAATCTGACCTTAATCAAACAAATCATTCTTTTATAAGGAAGGAGAAAGACCGCATGCCTAGAGAGTTCTCCTTAGAAAACACTCGTAATATCGGTATCATGGCTCACATCGATGCCGGTAAAACAACTGCAACTGAGCGTATCCTATTTTATACAGGTCGTATCCATAAAATTGGAGAAACTCACGAAGGTGCTTCTCAAATGGACTGGATGGAGCAAGAGCAAGAACGTGGTATCACTATCACTTCTGCTGCGACAACAGCTCAATGGAAAGGCCATCGTATCAACATCATCGATACACCGGGTCACGTAGACTTCACTGTTGAAGTTGAACGTTCCCTGCGTGTACTTGATGGTGCAGTAGCAGTACTTGATGCTCAATCTGGTGTTGAGCCTCAAACTGAAACTGTATGGCGCCAAGCAACTACTTACGGGGTTCCCCGTGTAGTGTTCGTTAACAAAATGGACAAAATCGGTGCTGACTTCCTTTACTCTGTAGGTACACTACATGAGCGTCTACAAGCTAATGCACATCCTATTCAGCTTCCAATCGGTGCTGAGGATGACTTCGAAGGAATCATCGACTTAGTAGAAATGAAAGCATATTTTTATGAAGATGACCTTGGAACTCGCGCAGAAGCTCGTGACATTCCTGAAGAGTACAAAGATCAAGCTGAAGAATACCGTGGAAAACTTATTGAAGCAGTATCTGAACTTGATGAAGAGCTTATGATGAAATACTTAGAAGGCGAAGAGCTTTCTAACCAAGAAATCAAAGCTGCTATCCGTGCGGCTACACTAACTGTCGAGTTCTACCCGGTAGTATGTGGATCTGCATTCAAAAACAAAGGGGTTCAATTACTAATTGACTCAGTTATCGATTATCTTCCAGCACCAACAGATGTTGAAGATATCAAAGGTTTTGTACCTGACACAGAAGAAGAAGTAACTCGTCCATCTGCTGACGATGCTCCATTCTCTGCATTAGCGTTCAAAGTTGCAACTGACCCTTATGTTGGTAAATTAACATTCTTCCGTGTGTACTCAGGAACATTAGATTCTGGTTCATACGTAAGAAACTCTTCTAAAGGTAAACGTGAACGTGTAGGACGTATCCTGCAAATGCACGCTAACTCCCGTGAAGAGATCTCTACTGTATACGCTGGAGACATTGCAGCAGCAGTTGGTCTGAAAGATACAAGTACTGGAGATACACTATGTGATGAAAAGAGCCTTGTTATCTTAGAATCCATGGTATTCCCAGAGCCGGTTATCTCTCTATCCGTTGAGCCTAAATCAAAGGCTGACCAAGATAAAATGACGACTGCTCTTCAAAAACTTCAAGAGGAAGATCCAACATTCCGCGCGCATACTGACCAGGAAACAGGTCAAGTTATCATCGCCGGTATGGGTGAGCTTCACTTAGATATCATCGTTGACCGTATGAGACGTGAATTCAAAGTAGAAGCAAACGTAGGTGCTCCTCAAGTATCTTACCGTGAAACTTTCCGTGATACGGCTAAAGTTGAAGGTAAGTTCGCCCGTCAATCTGGTGGACGTGGACAATTCGGACACGTTTGGATCGAATTCTCACCTAACGAAGAAGGTAAAGGATTCGAATTCGAGAACGGTATCGTCGGTGGTGTAGTTCCTCGTGAATACATCCCTGCTGTACAAGCCGGTCTATCTGACGCTTTAGAAAATGGTGTCTTAGCTGGTTTCCCACTTGTTGATGTTAAAGCAAGATTATTCGATGGTTCATACCATGACGTCGACTCATCTGAGATGGCGTTCAAAATCGCCGCATCAATGGCCCTTAAGAATGCTGCTTCTAAATGTAAGCCAGTCATCCTTGAGCCAATGATGAAGGTTGAGGTTGTTATCCCTGAGGAATACCTTGGAGATATCATGGGTGACGTTACTTCCCGTCGTGGACGCGTAGAAGGTATGGAAGCACGCGGTAACGCTCAAGTCGTTAAAGCGTTCGTACCTCTATCAGAAATGTTTGGATATGCGACTTCCCTTCGTTCTAACACACAAGGACGTGGAACATACTCCATGCACTTCGATCACTACGAAGAAGTACCTAAGTCGATTTCTGAAGAAATCATCAAAAAAAATAAAGGTGAATAATTGATTTATTCGCTTTTATAAAGTATAAATACTAATGTAAGCAATTGTTGTGTCAGAGATGGTTTTCGACTGTCTCTGAGACACCCAAAATATACTTATTTTCTTTAAAATCAAAGGAGGATTTTCAAATGGGTAAGGAAAAATTTGATCGTTCCAAGCAACATGCGAATATCGGTACAATCGGTCACGTTGACCATGGTAAAACAACTCTAACAGCTGCAATCACAACTACACTTCACAAGAAGTATGGTCGTGGAACTGCAATGGCATATGACCAAATCGACGGTGCTCCAGAAGAAAGAGAACGTGGAATCACAATCTCTACTGCGCACGTTGAGTACGAAACTGATACTCGTCACTATGCACACGTTGACTGCCCAGGACATGCTGACTATGTTAAGAACATGATCACTGGTGCTGCACAAATGGATGGTGGGATCCTAGTAGTATCTGCTGCTGACGGCCCAATGCCACAAACTCGTGAGCACATCCTTCTTTCTCGTCAAGTAGGTGTTCCATACCTAGTTGTATTCATGAACAAATGTGACATGGTAGACGACGAAGAACTACTTGAATTAGTAGAAATGGAAGTTCGTGACCTTCTTTCTGAGTACGATTTCCCTGGCGATGACGTACCAGTAATCAAAGGTTCTGCTCTTAAAGCTCTTGAAGGAGATGCTGAGTGGGAAGCGAAAATCTTCGAACTTATGGAAGCTGTAGATAGCTACATCCCAACTCCAGAGCGTGACACTGACAAGCCATTCATGATGCCTGTTGAGGACGTATTCTCAATCACAGGTCGTGGAACAGTTGCTACTGGTCGTGTTGAGCGTGGACAAGTTAAAGTTGGAGACACTATCGACATCATCGGTCTTTCTGAAGAGCCTAAATCTACAACTGTAACAGGTGTAGAAATGTTCCGTAAGCTTCTTGACTATGCTGAAGCTGGAGACAACATCGGTGCACTACTTCGTGGTGTAGCTCGTGAAGATATCCAACGTGGACAAGTACTTGCTAAGCCAGGTACAATCACTCCACACACAAAGTTCAAAGCAGAAGTTTATGTTCTTTCTAAAGAAGAAGGTGGACGTCACACTCCATTCTTCACTAACTACCGCCCACAGTTCTACTTCCGTACAACTGACGTAACTGGTATCTGTAACCTTCCTGAAGGTGTAGAAATGGTTATGCCTGGCGATAACATCGAAATGACTGTTGAGCTTATCGCTCCAATCGCTATCGAAGAAGGTACTAAGTTCTCTATCCGTGAGGGTGGACGTACTGTAGGTGCTGGAGTAGTAGCTACAATCACTGAGTAATCATTGATATCAAAAACAGATGGACCTTGTGTCCATCTGTTTTTTTATGTTCATTTTTTGAGTAGGAAGATAATTGCCTTTACCGAACGAACTGAACCTAATCTTAAGATCAATATGGATTCAGTTTGTAACACCGCTGTTGATTTCCGGGCAAGACTTCGCTTTCCTCGGGCGGAAGGCGAGCCTCCTCGTCGCTGGCGCTCCTGCGGGGTCTCACCTATTCCGCTTTTCCCGTAGGAGTCTCCGTCTTGCCCTCCAATCAACAGCTAGCGACTGCAAAATATACATTATATGCTTTTCAAAAAGCACAATAATTCCGAACGAGTTCGATGAGAAGCTCGTTCCATCAAGATGAATGATTATTTTTGCGACTTTCTTCTATATATAATGTGATAACTCCATTGTCATATATGCTCTTAGGAACTGTTATCTCTAAAACGATAACTCATAAAACCCATTGTTGATTGCAACGGAAGGCAGCTCGACTCCTGCGGGAAACGTGGGACAGGTGAGACCCCGCAGGCGAAGCCGAGGAGGCTCACCGCCCACCCCGCGGAAAGCGAGCTGCCTGCAGTGGAAATCAACATGCAGTCGCTCAAATAAATTAAATTATTCATCTTCACGAAACGGATATTCTTTTAAACAGGCAACGTTATATTAAATATTGTGAAAATACCTCATAACCTTGAAAATATCACTGTTCGTTTGTATAATAGAGAAAGTGTGCAAAACATAAAGAAATTGCAAGAAACCCTTGCTTCTTCTGGGTGTTTTAGTTATAATAGACAATGTTGGTCTTTGACTGCGATGAAACAGAAGGTTGCTGACACACACGGCCGCTTTGCCATGGCGAGTGTGTGGGAAATTTCTGTGGAGAATGTCTATTCAAAAATAGGCGATAAAGGAGGGAAAATAATGGCAAAACAAAAGATTCGTATCCGTTTAAAGGCTTATGATCACAGAATCCTTGATCAATCAGCTGAGAAAATTGTTGAAACAGCAAAACGTTCTGGTGCGGCGGTTTCTGGACCGATCCCACTACCGACTGAAAAGTCTGTTTACACAATCCTACGTGCTGTGCACAAATACAAAGATTCTCGTGAGCAATTCGAAATGCGTACTCATAAACGCTTAATCGACATTGTAAATCCGACACCACAAACAGTTGATGCGCTTATGCGTTTAGACTTACCATCAGGTGTAGATATCGAAATCAAACTTTAATTCATAAAAACCATAATAATCAGGAGGTGTGACTAATGACCAAAGGAATCTTAGGAAGAAAGATTGGTATGACTCAAGTTTTCGCTGAAAACGGTGATCTTATCCCTGTAACTGTTATCGAGGCTGCTCAAAACGTGGTACTTCAAAAGAAATCTACAGACGTTGATGGCTACGAAGCTATCCAAGTAGGTTTTGAAGACAAACGTGAAAAGCTTTCTAACAAACCAGAGAGAGGCCACGTTGCTAAAGCTGAAACTGCTCCTAAGCGCTTCATCCGTGAAATCCGCGGTGTAAACGTAGAAGAGTACGAAGTTGGTCAAGAAGTCAAAGTTGATATTTTCGCTGCAGGCGAAATCGTAGATGTAACAGGAGTTTCAAAAGGTAAAGGTTTCCAAGGTGCTATCAAGCGTCACAACCAATCACGCGGACCTATGTCCCATGGTTCTCGTTACCACCGTCGTCCCGGTTCAATGGGTCCTGTTGATCCAAACCGTGTATTCAAAGGTAAATTACTACCTGGACGTATGGGCGGAGAGCAAATTACAATTCAAAACCTTGAAATTGTAAAAGTTGATGCTGAACGTAACCTTATCTTAGTTAAAGGTAATGTACCTGGACCTAAGAAACAACTGATCAAAGTAAAGTCAGCTATTAAAGCAAACTAATAGAACTTTTCAAGAAAGGAGGAAACAAGAATGCCGAAAGTAGCATTATTTAACCAAAGCGGTTCTAAAGTTGGTGATATCGAACTTAATGACACTGTTTTTGGTATTGAACCAAACACACACGTGATGACTGAAGCAGTATTGATGCAAAGAGCGTCTTTACGCCAAGGTAATCATAAAGTAAAAAATCGTTCTGAAGTACGTGGCGGTGGGCGTAAGCCTTGGCGTCAAAAAGGAACAGGTCGTGCTCGTCAAGGGTCAATCCGTTCTCCACAATGGCGCGGTGGTGGTACTGTATTTGGACCAGTTCCACGCAGCTACAGCTACAAACTTCCTAAGAAAGTTCGTCGCTTAGCGATTAAATCTGCACTTTCTTCTAAAGTTGTAGAAGAAAACATCTTAGTATTAGAAGCATTATCATTCGATGCTCCTAAAACAAAAGAATTTGCTAGCGTTCTAAAAGGTCTTTCTGTTGATTCTAAAACATTAGTAATCACTGACGGTCTTGACGAAAACGTAGCACTTTCAGCTCGTAACATCCCTGGTGTAACTGTTGTTACTGCAGAAGGAATTAGCGTTCTGGATGTATTAGGACATGACAAACTAGTGATGACTAAATCAGCTGTTGAAAAAGTAGAGGAGGTGCTCGCATAATGGATGTACGTGAAATCATTAAGCGCCCCGTAATTACAGAGGCTTCAACTGATCTTATGTCTGAGAAAAAGTATACTTTCGAAGTTGATACTAGAGCTAACAAGACTCAAGTAAAAGACGCCGTTCAAGCAATCTTTGACGTGAAAGTAGATAAAGTAAACATCATGAACTACAAAGGTAAGTTCAAGCGCATGGGTAAACACGCTGGTTACACTAACAAGCGTCGTAAAGCTATCGTTAAGCTTACTGCTGACAGTAAAGAAATCGAATTCTTTGAAGTATAAAATTCTTTAATTAAGAAGAGGAGGGAAAAACATGGCGATTAAAAAGTATAAACCTACCTCTAATGGTCGTCGCGGCATGACTAGTTCTGATTTCGCTGAAATCACAACTGATTCTCCGGAAAAGTCACTTTTAGCACCCCTACACAAAAAGGGTGGCCGTAACAACCAAGGTAAGTTAACAGTTCGTCATCAAGGTGGCGGCCATAAGCGCCAATACCGTATCATCGATTTCAAACGTGAAAAAGATGGTATACCTGGACGCGTTGCTACGATCGAATATGATCCAAACCGCTCAGCAAATATTGCACTAATCAACTACGTTGATGGGGAAAAACGTTACATCCTTGCACCTAAAACACTTGTTGTGGGTATGGAAGTAATGTCTGGACCAGAAGCAGATATCAAAGTAGGTAATGCATTACCACTTATCAACATCCCAGTTGGTACAATCGTACACAATATTGAACTTAAACCTGGTAAAGGTGGTCAGCTAGTTCGTTCTGCTGGTACATCTGCTCAAGTACTTGGTAAAGAAGGTAAATATGTACTTGTACGTTTGAACTCTGGTGAAACTCGTATGATCCTTTCTGCTTGTCGTGCTACTGTAGGGCAAGTTGGAAATGAACAACACGAACTTATCAACATCGGTAAAGCCGGACGTTCTCGTTGGTTAGGTAAACGCCCAACAGTTCGTGGTTCTGTCATGAACCCTAACGATCACCCACACGGTGGTGGTGAAGGACGTGCTCCAATCGGACGTAAATCACCAATGTCTCCATGGGGTAAACCTACTCTTGGATACAAGACACGTAAGAAAAACAACAAATCTGATAAATTTATTGTGCGTCGTCGCAAAAAATAACGGGATTGTGCTACGGTTCCTTAAAAGAGCCGTAGGTCAATCACGAAGGGAGGTTCAAACATGGGTCGTAGCTTAAAAAAAGGACCTTTTGTTGATGATCATTTAATGACTAAGATCGAAAAATTGAACGAAACTGAAGGCAAACAAGTTGTGAAAACTTGGTCTCGTCGCTCAACGATCTTCCCAGCATTCATCGGTCACACGATCGCAGTTTACGATGGTCGTAAACATGTACCTGTATACGTCACTGAAGACATGGTAGGACACAAGCTTGGTGAATTTGCACCATCTCGTACTTACAAAGGTCACGCAAGTGATGATAAGAAAACAAGACGCTAATTGAGAGGAGGGTATCCTAATGCAAGCAAAAGCTGTTGCAAGAACAGTACGTATTGCTCCTCGTAAAGTACGTTTAGTCGTTGATCTAATCCGAGGTAAGCAAGTTGGAGAAGCGGTTGCTATCTTAAAGCACACACCTAAAGCTGCTTCACCAGTAATCGAAAAAGTACTTAAGTCTGCTATTGCGAACGCAGAGCACAACTTTGACATGGATATTAATAGCCTAGTGGTAACTGAGGCTTATGTAAATGAAGGACCAACACTTAAACGTTTCCGTCCTCGTGCGATGGGACGTGCAAGTCAAATCAACAAACGTACAAGTCACATTACACTTGTCGTATCAGAAAAGAAGGAGGGATAAGCTGTGGGTCAAAAAGTACATCCGGTCGGACTTCGTGTCGGTATAATCCGTGATTGGGAATCTAAATGGTACGCAGATAAAGATTACGCTAATCTATTACACGAAGACATTAAAGTACGTGAATATATTGCAAAACGTTTAGTTGACGCATCTGTTTCTAAAGTAGAAATCGAACGCGCAGCAAACCGTATTAACATTACCGTTCATACAGCTAAGCCTGGTATGGTTATCGGTAAAGGTGGTACAGAAGTTGAAGCACTTCGTAAAGCATTGAACGAACTTACTTCAAAACGTGTACACATCAACATCGTTGAAATCAAAAGAGCTGACGTTGATGCGAAATTAGTAGCAGAAAACATCGCTCGTCAATTAGAAAACCGTGTTTCTTTCCGTCGTGCTCAGAAGCAATCAATCCAACGTGCGATGCGTGCTGGTGCAAAAGGAATCAAAACACAAGTATCTGGTCGTTTAGGCGGAGCAGATATCGCTCGTGCAGAACATTACAGTGAAGGTACTGTTCCACTTCATACTCTACGCGCTGACATTGACTATGCTCATGCAGAAGCTGACACAACTTATGGTAAGCTTGGCGTTAAAGTATGGATCTATCGTGGAGAAGTTCTTCCTACAAGAAAGAAATCTGAGGAAGGAGGCAAATAATTATGTTATTACCTAAACGCGTTAAACATCGTCGCGAACACCGCGGAAAAATGCGTGGACGTGCTAAAGGCGGTCAAGAAGTAGCGTTCGGTGAATACGGTTTACAAGCAGTTGAGGCTTCTTGGATCACAAACCGTCAAATCGAATCAGCTCGTATCGCTATGACTCGTTACATGAAACGTGGCGGTAAAGTATGGATTAAAATCTTCCCTCATAAACCTTACACTGCAAAACCTTTAGAAGTACGTATGGGTTCAGGTAAAGGTGCTCCAGAAGGTTGGGTAGCAGTAGTTAAGCCTGGAAAAATCATGTTTGAAATCGCTGGTGTTTCTGAAGAGGTTGCTCGTGAAGCGCTTCGTCTGGCATCACATAAACTTCCAATCAAAACGAAGTTTGTAAAACGTGAGGAAATTGGTGGTGAATCAAATGAAAACTAATGAAATTCGTGACCTAACCACTGCTGAAATAGAACAAAAAGTAAAGACTCTGAAAGAAGAGTTATTTAACCTTCGCTTCCAACTTGCGACTGGACAATTAGAAAACACAGCTCGCATCCGTGAAGTCCGCAAAGGGATCGCTCGTATGAAAACTGTAATCCGTGAAAGAGAGATCGGGGTTAACAATCGATAAATGAGAGGAGGTTTGCTTAAATGAGTGACCGCAACCAACGTAAGGTATACACTGGCCGTGTTGTTTCCGACAAAATGGATAAAACAGTAACGGTTATGGTAGAAACTTATAAAAAGCATTCTCTATACGGCAAGCGCGTTAAGTACTCTAAGAAGTTTAAAACTCATGATGAGAACAACGAAGCAAAAGTAGGCGATATCGTACGTATCATGGAGACTCGTCCACTATCTGCTACAAAACGTTTCCGTTTAGTAGAAGTTGTTGAAAAAGCAGTTATTATCTAATATATTTGTTCGGATATTTTATATTCCGAAGGGAGGTTACCTACATGATTCAACAAGAATCACGTTTAAAAGTTGCTGACAACTCTGGTGCTCGTGAAGTATTAACTATCAAAGTACTTGGTGGTTCTGGACGCAAGACGGCTAACATCGGTGATGTTATCGTGTGTACAGTAAAACAAGCAACACCAGGTGGCGTTGTTAAAAAAGGTGACGTAGTGAAAGCAGTTGTTGTACGTACTAAGTCTGGTGTACGTCGTCAAGACGGTACTTACATCAAGTTCGACGAGAATGCTTGTGTCATTATCCGTGACGATAAGGGACCACGTGGAACTCGTATCTTCGGACCTGTTGCCCGTGAACTACGTGACAGCAACTTTATGAAAATTGTATCTTTAGCTCCAGAAGTTCTTTAATAGATATTAGCATTGGGCCATTCAAGGAGGTGCGATGAAATGCATGTAAAAAAAGGCGATAAAGTAATGGTCATTACTGGGAAAGACAAAGGCAAAACAGGTGTTGTTCTTGCTTCATTCCCTAAAAAAGACCGAGTGCTAGTTGAAGGTATCAACGTTGTGAAAAAACACGCTAAGCCTTCACAGATGAACCCGCAAGGTGGAATCATCAGCCAGGAAGCATCTATCCATGTATCAAATGTTATGCTTCTAGATCCGAAATCTAACGAGCCAACTCGTGTAGGTTATAAGACAGAAGACGGCAAAAAAGTACGTGTAGCAAAAAAATCAGGTGAAGTTCTAGATAAATAGTACGATTAAGAAGGGAGGTATTCTGAATGAACCGCCTAAAAGAAAAATTCCAACAAGAAATCAGTCCAGCTCTAGTTAGCAAATTCAATTACAAATCAGTAATGGAAGTACCTAAAGTTGAAAAGATCGTTGTCAACATGGGTATCGGTGATGCTGTTCAAAACTCAAAAGCTCTTGATGTAGCTGTTGATGAATTAACTCAAATCACTGGTCAAAAGCCAGTTGTAACAAAAGCTAAGAAATCAATCGCAGGCTTCCGTCTTCGTGAAGGTATGCCAATCGGTGCAAAAGTTACTCTACGCGGAGAGCGTATGTACCAATTCTTAGATAAATTAATTTCTGTTTCACTTCCACGTGTACGTGACTTCCGTGGTGTTTCTAAAAAAGCATTCGACGGTCGCGGTAACTACACATTAGGAGTTAAAGAGCAATTGATTTTCCCTGAGATTGACTATGATAAAGTGTCTAAAGTACGTGGTATGGATATCGTAATCGTAACAACTGCGAACACAGACGAAGAAGCTCGTGAATTGTTGACACAAATCGGAATGCCATTCCAAAAGTAATCGCTATATAAGGGAGGCGAAAATGTGGCTAAAAAATCTATGATTGCGAAACAAAAACGCACGCCAAAGCATAATGTTCAAGCGTATACTCGTTGCGAACGTTGCGGACGTCCTCATTCAGTTATCCGTAAATTCAAGCTTTGCCGTATTTGTTTCCGTGAACTTGCATACAAGGGTCAGATTCCTGGCGTTAAGAAAGCTAGTTGGTAATACCCTATATTGGGAAGGAGGTAAATTATTATGACAATGACAGATCCAATTGCAGATTTGCTAACTCGCATCCGTAATGCGAACATGGTTCGTCACGAAAGATTAGAAGTTCCTGCTTCTAACATCAAGAAAGAAATTGCAGAAATCCTTAAACGTGAAGGTTTCGTACGTGACGTAGAATATGTAGAAGATAACAAGCAAGGTGTTATCCGCATTTTCTTGAAATATGGAGCAAACAACGAACGAGTAATTACTGGATTAAAGCGTATCTCTAAACCTGGTTTACGTGTATATGCAAAATCAACAGAGGTACCTAAAGTACTAAACGGTTTAGGTATCGCACTTGTTTCTACTTCTACAGGTGTTTTAACTGATAAAGAAGCTCGTGCTCAACAAGTAGGCGGAGAAGTTCTAGCTTACGTTTGGTAATATTTTTTATATGAATGGAGGTGCAACAGGATGTCACGTGTAGGAAAACTACCAGTAGAAATTCCATCTGACGTTACTCTAACAGTAGGTGAAGATAACACTGTAACTGTAAAAGGACCTAAAGGGGAACTTTCTCGTACATTCAATTCTGATATTAAAGTTGAATTAGAAGGAAACGTAGCGACAGTTACTCGTCCTTCTGATGCAAAAGAACACCGCGCGTTACACGGTACAACTCGTGCCCTAATCGCGAACATGGTTGAAGGTGTATCTAAAGGATTCCAAAGAAATCTTGAGCTAGTCGGTGTAGGTTACCGTGCTCAAAAGCAAGGTACTAAGCTTGTGCTTAACGTTGGTTACTCTCACCCAGTTGAGATCGAACCAGAACAAGGTATCGAGATCGAAGTACCGGCTAATACAAAGATATCTATCAAAGGTATCGACAAAGAACGTGTTGGAGCATTAGCTGCTAACATTCGTGCTGTACGCTCTCCTGAGCCTTACAAAGGAAAAGGTATTCGCTACGAAGGTGAATATGTTCGTCGTAAAGAAGGTAAAACAGGTAAATAATGCCGCGTAGGCAAAAGAAAGGAGTGACCGTAGGTGATTACTAAGCCAGATAAGAACAAAACACGTAAGAAGAGACATGCTCGTGTCCGTTCAAAAATTACTGGAACTGAAACTCGTCCTCGTTTGAACGTTTTCCGTTCTAACAAAAATATCTACGCTCAACTTATCGATGATATGAATGGTGTTACTCTAGTTAGTGCATCTTCTCAAGATAAAGATTTCAACCTAGATTCTTCTGCTACAACTGATGCAGCAGCAAAAGTTGGAGAACTAGTTGCGAAACGTGCAGTAGAAAAAGGATTAAAATCTGTAGTATTTGACCGTGGTGGATATTTATATCATGGCCGTATCAAAGCTTTGGCTGAAGCAGCTCGTGAAAACGGCTTAGAATTTTAATAAAAAAAGGAGGGACATTCCAGATGCGTCGTATTGACTCAAGCAAACTAGAATTTGAAGAACGCGTAGTTACAATCAATCGTGTTGCGAAAGTAGTTAAAGGTGGACGTCGTTTCCGTTTCGCTGCTCTTGTAGTAGTGGGCGATAAAAACGGTCACGTTGGTTTCGGAACTGGGAAAGCTCAGGAAGTACCTGATGCGATCCGTAAAGCGATTGAAGATGCGAAAAAGAATCTAATTGAAGTTCCTATGGTTGAAGGTACTACACCTCACCTAGTAACTGGACGATTTGGTGCTGGTCAGATCCTGATCAAACCTGCTTCTGCGGGTACAGGAATCATCGCCGGTGGACCTGTTCGTGCCGTACTTGAATTAGCTGGTGTTCAAGATATCCTATCTAAATCATTAGGATCTAACACTCCAATCAACATGGTTCGCGCTACAATCGAAGGTTTAAAACAATTAAAGCGTGCTGAAGACGTAGCTAAACTACGTGGTAAATCAGTAGAAGAGATCTTAGGTTAAGGGAGGGATAACGATGGCTAACAAACTAGAAATTACCCTCACTCGCAGCATCATTGGCCGTCCTCAAGATCAACGCAAAACGGTTGAAGCTTTAGGACTTCGCAAAATGCACCAAACGGTTGAGCAACAAGATAATGCTGCTATCCGCGGTATGATCAACAAAGTCGCTCACCTTGTAACAGTAACTGAAAAATAATTCTTAACGCTTAAAAAGAAGGAGGTGCCGACATGAAATTACATGAGTTAAAGCCTACAGAAGGTTCACGTAAAGTCCGCAATCGTGTAGGACGTGGTATTGGTTCAGGTAATGGAAAGACTGCTGGTAAAGGTCATAAAGGACAAAACGCCCGTTCAGGTGGCGGAACTCGTCCTGGCTTCGAGGGTGGTCAAACACCATTGTTCCAACGTCTACCTAAACGTGGATTCACGAACATCAATCGTAAAGAATATGCAATCGTCAACCTTGACGCATTGAATCGCTTCGAAGATGGTACAGAAGTTACTCCAGCTCTACTTGTAGAATCTGGTGTAGTGAGTAACGAAAAAGCAGGAATTAAGATTCTTGGTAAAGGTAAAATCGAGAAAAAGCTTACAGTAAAAGCACAAAAATTCTCAACCACTGCTAAAGAAGCTATCGAAGCTGCTGGCGGTACATCCGAGGTGATCTAATGTTTCAAACTGTCTCCAATTTTATGCGCGTGGGTGATATAAGAAACAAAATTATCTTCACCCTTCTAATGTTAATAGTCTTTCGTCTTGGTACCTTCATTCCGGTACCAAACGTAGACGCTAATGTATTGAAAATGCAAGACCAGGCAGGGATCCTTGGATTCCTGAATACATTTGGTGGCGGTGCGTTAAAGAACTTCTCCATTTTCGCGATGGGAATCATGCCTTATATCACAGCTTCGATCATCGTGCAGCTCCTGCAAATGGATGTTGTACCGAAGTTTACTGAGTGGTCTAAGCAGGGTGAAGTCGGGCGCCGTAAATTAGCTCAGTTCACACGTTATTTCACTATCATTCTTGGATTCATCCAGGCTTTAGGAATGTCCTACGGCTTCAATAGAATTTACGGTGGAATGCTTATCCAAAGCCCCGGAGTCAGTACGTACCTACTAATAGCTTTAGTTCTAACAGCTGGTACGGCTTTTCTTATGTGGCTGGGTGAACAAATCACGGCTAAAGGCGTTGGGAATGGTATTTCGATCCTGATCTTTGCAGGTATCGTTGCTGCAATCCCCAACACTGTAAACCAAATCTATGCTCAACAAATCGAGGGAGCAGGCGAACAGCTCTTCCTTCGTATTGTGGTTCTTGCACTTCTTGTTTTAGCAGTTATTGCAATCGTGGTTGGTGTCGTGTTTATCCAACAAGCACTTCGTAAGATTCCGATTCAATATGCAAAACGTTTAGTGGGGCGTAGTCCGGTTGGTGGACAATCAACACATCTACCACTAAAGGTGAATGCTGCGGGTGTTATTCCAGTTATCTTTGCGATTTCTTTCATTATCACGCCACAGACCATTTCATCCTTTTTTGGAGACAATGATGTGACCAGTACTATCCAGTACATCTTTGATTACACCAAACCAGTTGGTATGATCATCTATGTAGCTCTGATCGTTGCCTTTACGTATTTCTATGCTTTCATTCAAGTGAATCCTGAACAAATGGCTGAAAACTTGAAGAAGCAAGGTGGATATATCCCTGGTATTCGTCCAGGTAAAACCACACAAGAGTATCTCACTCGCGTTCTGTATCGTCTAACATTTGTTGGGGCCATTTTCTTAGCTGTTATCGCAGTCCTTCCAGTTTTCTTCATTAACTTTGCAGGATTACCTCCTGCAGCTCAAATCGGTGGAACAAGCTTACTGATCGTAGTAGGGGTTGCACTTGAGACAATGAAGCAACTAGAGGCACAGTTAGTGAAACGTCACTACAAAGGATTTATTAAATAAGAGGGTTTTCGGGAACATCTTGTTCCTGAAACCATTTTATAGACAATTAGGGGGAGTACGAGTGAATATAGTTCTTATGGGCTTACCAGGCGCAGGAAAAGGCACTCAAGCTGAAAAAATCGTAGATAAGTATGGTATCCCCCATATCTCTACAGGTGATATGTTCCGTGCTGCTATCAAAGAAGGTACTGAACTAGGCTTGAAGGCTAAATCATTCATGGATAATGGCGATCTTGTTCCTGATGAAGTGACAATCGGTATCGTCGGTGAACGATTAAGCAAAGAGGACTGTGAAAAAGGCTTCTTACTGGATGGGTTTCCAAGAACGGTTGCTCAGGCAGAAGCACTTGAAAACATCCTAGCTGATCTTGGTAAAAAAATGAATTATGTCATTAATATAAATGTAGATAAGGACATCCTGATGGAGCGCTTGACAGGTCGCAGGATCTGTAAAGAGTGCGGCGCTACTTATCATCTTGTCTTTAATCCGCCAACAGAAGAGGGCGTTTGTGATCGCTGCGGCGGCGAGTTATATCAACGCGCAGATGATAACGAAGAAACGGTTCAAAACCGTTTGGACGTAAACATCAAACAAACCCAACCACTATTGGCTTACTACGAAGATAAAGGCTATCTGAAAAACATTGACGGTCAACAAGACATCCATAGAGTGTTTGATGACATTGATGAACTACTTGGAGGCCTTTCATAATGATCATTTCTAAAACTCCGAGAGAGATTGAGATTATGCGGCATGCTGGTAAGATTGTTGCATTGACTCATGCGGAATTGCAAAAGTATATTTCTCCGGGAATATCGACGAAGGAATTGGATGCAATTGCTGAAAAATTCATTCGTAAACATGATGCAATTCCATCTTTTAAAGGGTATAATGGGTTTCGTGGCAGCATCTGTGCTTCAGTCAACAATGAGTTGGTACATGGAATTCCAGGCGATCGGGTATTGAAAGATGGCGATATAATCAGCATCGATATCGGTGCTAAATATAATGGTTATCACGGTGACTCAGCTTGGACATATCCAGTTGGAACAATAGATGATGAAACCCGGAAGCTTCTTGATGTAACGGAAGAATCATTATTTCTGGGCCTCAAAGAAGCGAAACCAGGCGAGCGTCTGTCGAATATCTCTCATAGTATACAAACTTTTGTTGAAGCTAATGGCTTTTCAATCGTTCGGGAGTATGTGGGACACGGAGTTGGTCAAGACTTACATGAGGACCCGCAAATCCCTCATTATGGACCACCCAACAAAGGTCCGCGTTTAAAGCCTGGCATGGTACTGGCTATTGAACCAATGGTTAATGCAGGAAGTCGATATGTTAGAACGTTATCAGATAACTGGACAGTCGTCACAGTAGATGATAAAATGTGTGCGCACTTTGAACACACCATAGCAATTACTGAAGACGGCTATGAGATATTGACGAAAGCCTAAGTGAAGGTGATTGGATTGATCGAGTCAGAATCAACGGTTCCGAGGATAGGCCAGATTGTTCAAACCCTCAAAGGGCGAGAGACTGGAAGCTACTCGGTCGTTATTCAGCAGTTGGATGAACGTTTTGTACTGATAGCAGATGGGGATAGACGAAAGTTCGATCGCGCCAAGCGAAAGAACATCGCTCATCTTCACTTGTGTGACTATGTTTCTCCAGAAGTTCAAAACAGTATTATAGAATCAGGCAGAGTAACGAACGGTAAACTGCGTTATGCTGTTTCAAAGTTTGTTAACGAAGTATTAAATGATGAGAAGAAGGGAGACATGTTCGATGGCTAAGGATGATGTAATTGAAGTTGAAGGTAAGGTCGCCGAGACTTTGCCCAATGCGATGTTTAAGGTAGAATTAGAAAATGGTCATACAGTACTGGCACATGTTTCAGGAAAGATCCGTATGCATTTCATTCGTATCCTACCTGGTGACAAGGTAACAGTGGAATTATCACCGTATGACTTAACTCGTGGTAGAATCACTTATCGTTATAAATAATCTATTGCACTCCGTACTATTAAGGAGGTTAGAATAAGATGAAAGTTAGACCATCTGTTAAACCAATCTGCGAAAAATGTAAAGTTATTCGTAGAAAAGGTAAAGTCATGGTTATCTGTGAAAACCCTAAACACAAACAAAAACAAGGCTAATCTTAAAGGAGGTGCGCTATCACTATGGCACGTATTGCTGGTGTAGACATTCCACGTGACAAACGTGTTGTCATTTCATTAACATACATCTACGGTATTGGTAAAAATACTGCAGCGAAAATCTTATCTGAAGCTGGTGTATCCGAGGATACTCGCGTTCGCGATCTTACTGATGACGAACTAGGAAAGATTCGTGATATCGTTGATAAATTAAAAGTAGAAGGTGATCTTCGTCGTGAAGTATCACTAAACATCAAACGTCTTATGGAAATCGGTTCATACCGCGGTCTTCGTCACCGTCGTGGACTACCTGTTCGTGGACAACATACGAAGAACAATGCTCGTACACGTAAAGGTCCTCGTAAGACTGTAGCTAACAAGAAAAAATAATAGGTAAAGGAGGTTACTTCTTAGTATGGCACGTAAAACTAATACTCGTAAACGTCGTGTGAAAAAGAATATCGAAGCTGGTATTGCACACATTCGTTCTACATTCAATAACACAATCGTAACTATTACTGATGTTCACGGAAATGCTGTTGCATGGTCAAGTGCAGGTTCACTAGGATTCAGAGGTTCTCGTAAATCCACTCCATTCGCAGCACAAATGGCAGCTGAAACAGCAGCTAAAGCTTCTCAGGAACACGGTCTAAAAACTCTTGAAGTAACAGTTAAAGGTCCTGGTGCTGGTCGTGAAGCAGCTATCCGTGCTCTTCAAGCAGCAGGTCTAGAAGTTACTGCAATCAGAGACGTTACTCCAGTTCCTCATAATGGATGCCGTCCGCCAAAACGTCGCCGCGTTTAATTTTCTGTATAAATTTTGTATCGTTGTCTATAATGGGATATGATACAAGATACGTTCATTCAGAAAAGTAACCAGTTGTTGGTGCACAATAGGGAACGTAAACATGGGGAATTTCGGACTTTATCTTATTTAGCCCGGAGTTTCGACGTTTTGAAGGAGGGTAAATATTAATGATCGAAATTGAAAAGCCAAAAATTGAAACGGTTGAGATCAGCGATGATGCCACATATGGAAAGTTCGTCGTAGAACCACTTGAGCGTGGATATGGTACAACTTTGGGTAACTCCTTACGTCGTATCCTATTATCGTCACTCCCAGGTGCTGCTGTCACATCTATTCAAATAGATGGAGTACTGCATGAGTTTTCAACAATTGAAGGCGTCGTAGAGGATGTCACATCCATCATTTTGAATATCAAGAAGCTGGCGTTGAAGATCTACTCTGATGAAGAAAAAACGCTGGAGATTGATGTACAGGGCGAAGGAGTCGTAACGGCTGCTGATATTACTCATGATAGTGATGTTGAAGTGTTAAATCCTGATTTACACATCGCAACATTATCTAAGAGTGGTCACTTCCGAGTACGTTTAAGTGCATCCCGTGGTCGTGGGTACAGACCAGCAGACCAAAACAAACGTGAGGATCTTCCTATTGGCGTGATCCCAATCGATTCTATTTACACTCCAGTTTCACGCGTTAACTATCAAATAGAAAATACTCGTGTTGGTCAAATGACGAACTACGATAAACTTTCTCTTGATGTATGGACTGATGGAAGTATTGGACCAAAAGAAGCGATTTCTTTAGGTGCTAAGATTCTAACAGAACACTTAAATATTTTCGTTGGCCTTACAGATGAAGCGCAGAATGCTGAAATCATGGTAGAAAAAGAAGAAGACCAAAAAGAAAAAGTTCTTGAGATGACGATCGAAGAATTGGATCTTTCTGTTCGTTCTTATAACTGCCTGAAGCGTGCTGGAATCAATACTGTTCAAGAGCTTGCTAACAAGACTGAAGAAGATATGATGAAAGTGCGTAACCTAGGACGTAAATCCCTTGAAGAGGTTAAAGTTAAACTTGAAGACCTTGGACTTGGATTACGTAAAGACGACTGATAACATCTTCTTTCATATATAGACTCAACAAAGGAGGGAACCCTTAATGGCTTACAGAAAGTTAGGACGTACCAGTGCTCAACGTAAAGCAATGCTACGTGATTTAGCTACAGACCTAATCATTAACGAGCGCATCGAAACAACTGAAACTCGTGCGAAAGAGCTTCGTTCAGTTGTGGAAAAAATGATCACACTCGGTAAACGTGGTGACATTCACGCGCGTCGTCAAGCTGGTGCATTCATTCGTAAAGAAGTTGCAAACGCTGAAAACAACCAAGATGCTTTACAAAAGTTATTCTCTGACATCGCTCCACGTTACACAGAGCGTCAAGGCGGATATACTCGCATTATGAAGGTTGGTCCTCGCCGTGGTGACGGTGCTCCAATGGCAATCATCGAATTAGTTTAATAATTCGTGACTTCTAACATTAAGGGCGGGACAGTTAATCCTTAACTGCTTCTTTGCCCTTTTTGTATAAGTGCATGTGATGAAAAGCAGAGCGTTACGATGAGCAGCGCTGTCTGACTCGTCTAGCTCGTGCACCCCTTCCAACTTCTATATTCATAGAAGCTGTTCAATGGATGAACAAGAAAAGATGTTCTTTTCTTTGGTCGGGGTGCAGGCTTTTTTTTATATGCAAAGGTTTTTAGCAGAGCTGAGTAAGGATAGCGTAGAGGAGGTTACACAATTGAAGGAAATCATTAAAGTGGACGATGTGCACTTCAGATACCCTGATCAGAGTACGTATGCCCTAAAAGGCATCAGCCTGACGGTCAATCAAGGTGAGTGGCTCGCAATCGTCGGACATAACGGATCCGGTAAATCCACCCTTGCCAAGATGCTGAATGGGCTTCATTTCCCCGAGAAGGGACTAGTGACGGTTGACGGGATCACTCTTGAGGAAAGTTCTATCTGGGACATCCGTTCAAAGCTGGGTATGGTTTTTCAGAATCCCGATAATCAATTTGTTGGTGCTACAGTAGAGGATGATGTGGCTTTTGGGTTAGAAAACCATGGAGTACCTTATGAATCGATGGTACAGAGAGTCAATGATGCTTTAAAAAGTGTCCATATGGAAGATTTTCTTGATCAAGAGCCGCACCATTTATCAGGGGGCCAGAAGCAGCGTGTGGCGATTGCAGGAGTAGTAGCACTGCAGCCATCCATCATCATATTGGATGAAGCCACATCGATGCTTGACCCTAAGGGAAGACAGGAAGTTCTTGAAACAGTCAGGAAGTTGAAAGAAGAAGAGAACCTGACGGTGATCTCCATCACCCATGACCTGGAGGAAGCAACGAAGGCAGATCGTATGATTGTCTTGAATCAAGGCAGTGTCTTTAAGGAAGGGATACCGGAAGAAATATTCCTATTAGAGGATGAGCTCATAAAGCTTGGATTGGATTCTCCTTTCACCATCAAGCTTGCCGGTGCACTGAAGGAAGCAGGGATTCCCCTGTCTAAAACATACTTTACAGAAGAAGAGTTGGTGGATGAATTATGCAGATCACATTTCAACAGGTAGAATACCGATATTCATTCAACACTCCATTCGAGAAACTTGCCCTTCAAGATATCAACCTTTCAATTCCAACCGGTCAGTTTCTCGCTGTGATCGGTCACACAGGTTCAGGCAAGTCTACACTGTTGCAGCATCTCAATGGATTATTAAAGCCTACAGAAGGGCTTGTGCAAGTAGGCGAGCACGAAATCAAGGCAAAGGAAAAGGCAAAGAATTTAAAGCCTGTCAGACAGAAGGTAGGGATCGTCTTTCAATTTCCTGAGCATCAGCTTTTTGAAGAAACCGTCCTTAAGGATATTTGCTACGGCCCCATGAATTTCGGGGTGCCGGAGGATGAAGCCATCCAAAGAGCCAAAGAGCTGATTGTTAAAGTAGGACTGTCAGAGGATGTATTACAGAAATCCCCGTTTGATTTATCTGGTGGACAAATGAGACGTGTTGCCATTGCAGGTGTACTGGCTATGAATCCCGAGATCATTGTCCTGGACGAGCCGACGGCAGGACTCGACCCAAGAGGACAGAGGGAGATCATGGACATGTTCTATGCCCTTCATAAGGAAAAAGGGCTGACCACCATTCTCGTCACTCATAGCATGGAAGACGCCGCTCACTATGCAGAAGAGATCGTCATCATGCAAAAGGGGCGTTTAAAACGAAAAGGAACCCCTGAAGAAATCTTCTCCCAGACGGACGAACTGTTTGAGATGGGACTGGACGTACCGGATGTGGTTCGTTTTCAATACCGGTTTGAAAAAGAGACCGGTAAGAAACTTCCGAAGACGTGTCTGACAATAGACGAATTAGCTTCAGCCATCCGTGCAATCCAGGTCGGAGGTGAAGGACTATGATGGAAAAAATGATCTTCGGCCGTTATGTACCGGCCAAATCCATTCTTCACCAAATGGACCCCAGGGCAAAGCTTTTATTTATTTTCGGATTTATATGTGTCGTCTTTCTGGCCAATAATGCTGTAACATACGCACTGCTCGGTCTTTTTACGTTTAGCGCACTCATACTATCCAACCTATCCATCCGTTTTATCATCGGAGGATTGAAGCCTATTCTATGGTTGATTTTATTTACGTTTTTCTTACATGTGTTTTTTACAAAGGAAGGTCCCGTCATTTTGGACATGGGTATCTTGTCGGTGCATGAAGAAGGGCTGAGACAGGGGATCTTTATATCATTACGATTTTTTTATCTAATCCTTGTTACTTCATTATTAACGCTCACGACCTCACCCATTACGATTACGGACGGGCTTGAAACGCTTTTGAATCCATTGAAAAAAGTAAAATTCCCTGTACATGAATTGGCACTCATGATGTCGATTTCCCTGCGGTTCATTCCAACCCTGATGGAGGAAACCGATAAAATCATGAAGGCACAGATTGCCAGGGGGGCAGAGTTTTCATCAGGTCCCATCAAAGATCGGATCAAAGCGATCATCCCTTTATTGATTCCACTCTTCGTCAGTGCATTTAAACGCGCCGAAGACCTGGCCACGGCCATGGAAGCAAGAGGGTATCAAGGCGGGGAGGGCAGGACGAAATACCGCCTCTTATCCTGGCAGAAGAAGGATACGGGAGCGTTAATCGTTCTTGCCCTCCTCACAACGGTATTAATTATTTTCAGAGGATAACGGGAGTGTCACGTATGCAGAGAGTGAAGTGTACCATCGCCTATGATGGGACATATTTTCATGGTTATCAGGTACAACCAAGAGAGCGTACCGTCCAGGGACTTATAGAAAGCATCTTGTCCACTATCCATAAAGGCGCTTCTGTCCGGATCAGCGGGTCTGGCCGGACCGACGCAGGTGTCCATGCAAACGGTCAGGTCTTTCATTTTGACACACCATTATCCATTCCAGAAGAGAAATGGCCGATCGTACTGAATACAAGGTTACCGGATGAAGTGACCGTGAAAGAAGCCGTGTTTGTTTCAACAGACTTCCACTCACGGTTTTCCGTGGAGCAGAAAGAATACCGTTACCGGGTTTATACAGGAGAGTCAAGAAGTCCGTTCAACAGGCATTTTGCCCTTCACTATCCCCATACGCTTTCCGTTCCTGATATGGAGCGCGCTGCCCGGCACCTGATCGGGGAGCACGACTTCACAAGCTTTTGTTCAGCGAAAACGGAAGTCGAAGACAAAGTACGAACCATTCATCGTATTGAAATTCAGGAACACGAAGAAGAAATCATTTTTTCTTTTGTGGGCAACGGATTCCTATATAATATGGTGAGGATCCTGGTCGGTACTTTATTGGAGATAGGTTCTGGGAATATACCAGTGGATGAGATACCAGGAATACTGGAAGCACGAGATCGCAACCGTGCAGGAAAGACCGCACCGCCACATGGATTGTATTTGTGGAAAGTGGATTATGGTTCTGATGAGTTCTAGCGTGTGTTTAGCATTTTGAAAAAGGGGTTAGAAGCACCCTTTTGTTGATTGTACCGGAAGGTGCTCGACTCCTGCGGGAAACGCTGGACAGGTGAGACCCCGCAAGGCGAAGCCTGAGGAGGCTCACCGCCAGCCCCGCGGAAAGCGAGCACCTGTAGTGGAAATCAACCACCGCTTTCCATGTTCAGAAGACCAGTTTATTAAGCGCAAACCTGGAACATGTATTATAAATGATAATCATGTTCCAAAAAAAATACTAAAACAACTAATCCTGGTGTAACATTCTCTTGACAATAGACTGGGAACAAGATAATATAGCATATGGTATGTTATTAACCCCACGATAAGCCCCGGAAACTTATTGTGATTAGAAAATAAATACTACGGATTCATTAAATAGGAGGTTAAATCATGCGTACAACGTATATGGCAAAAGCCAACCAAATCGATCGTAAATGGTTCGTTGTAGATGCTGAAGGTAAAACTCTTGGACGTCTATCCAGTGAAGTTGCTTCAATTCTACGCGGAAAACACAAACCAACATTCACACCACATGTTGACACTGGTGATCATGTAATCATTCTTAATGCTTCAAAAATTGAACTAACTGGGAAGAAGTTAACGGACAAGATCTACTACCGTCACACTAATCACCCTGGTGGTTTAAAACAACGTACAGCATTAGAAATGCGTACAAACTACTCAGAGAAAATGCTTGAGCTTACTATCAAAGGTATGCTTCCAAAAGGTTCTCTAGGTCGTCAAATGTTCAAGAAATTACATGTATATGCTGGAGCAGAGCATCCACATCAAGCACAACAACCTGAAGTTTACGAACTTCGTGGATAATTAATAAGAGGAGGTTATTATCTTGGCTCAAGTTCAATATTACGGAACTGGTCGTCGTAAGAGCTCAGTAGCTCGTGTACGTTTAGTACCAGGTAACGGAAACATTGTTATCAATGATCGTGAAGTAGAAGTTTATATCCCATTCGCAGCACTAAGAGAAGTAATTAAGCAACCATTAGTTGCAACTGAAACTCTTGGTAACTATGACGTTTTAGTAAACGTTAATGGTGGAGGCTATGCTGGTCAAGCTGGTGCGATCCGTCACGGAATCGCTCGTGCTTTACTACAAGCAGACCCTGAATACCGTGGAACTCTAAAACGCGCTGGATTATTAACTCGTGACTCTCGTATGAAAGAGCGTAAAAAATACGGTCTTAAAGGTGCACGTCGCGCGCCACAATTCTCTAAGCGTTAATTATTATTTCACACAAAAGCTCAGCCGATTCTGTCGGTTGGGCTTTTTTTTTATATGGGTTTGAGGGACGGACCTCCATTTTGCCTATCATTCAGCTTCAGAATCCATTTATATCAGGAAATGACACCTTACAGAAGCGTCGATCTGGAGGTCCGTCCCTCCGAGAAAATTGGTAACAGTTACTCGAATGAAGTGGTGGGTTAAGTAGGAAAATACGTTCAAAGGGGTGAATGATTTTTGAACGTTATTACAACTTTCAATACAAAGAGAAGAGAGAAGCAGATCAAGACGGAAAGAACGTTACTGAAAGAAATTTCAATTAAGATGCTGCAGGATAGTGTCAGGCGGCATTTTGGATATATAAAGGTTCAAGGCGGCGTATTCATGCAGCAGGGATTTGATGAGGCGTGTTTTGATGTTGCCATAGAAGCTTACCTCCTTGGAGGGAAAATCAGTAAATTCGGATACTCAGGTGAAGATACTGAATTAGTGAAAAAGCGTTGTGAGGAAGAAATGAAGCATTTCATTGATACCCTTTATAATTTCTGGCTGTACTGGTCTGAGATGGGTGTATCGAATGAAGTAGATGAGTCCTTTTATTTCTGCTGTGAGCATTTTGTGGAAACATGGTGGTCGGAAGGGTACGAAAAAGGCATCAAGCGTCACAAATTACGGTTGCATTAATTTCAGTTCTAAAACCCATTCTTGTCCCATATTTTTTAGTAAAGGCATCGGGGTTTCTTCCGTCGCCAAGACTTGAAATAGGAGGACTGGAATGGTTCAGAAACTGAAAGTTATCGGGATAATTTCTGCACTGGCTATTTTATTATTCATCATTCAATATAAAATATTAGACAAAGATACATGGGATTCGTGGAATCTCCCCCTATCAGGAAAGATCATATATATAGATCCGGGACATGGTGGACCGGACGGCGGGGCGGGAGATGAGAAGGCACTGGAGAAGGACATTGCATTGAATGTCTCACTGATGATAAGGGATTATCTTCAGGAACAAGGTGCCCTCGTGATTCTGACGCGTGAGAAGGATGAAGATCTTGCTGATGAAGGTACTAGGGGATACAGCCGAAGAAAAGTGGAAGATCTTAAGAAAAGGCTGAGTTTGATCAATGAATCCCAAGCGGATATGTTTCTCAGCATCCACTTGAATTCGATTCCATCTGCGAAATGGAGCGGGGCCCAGACTTTCTACAATCCAAAGTATGAAGAAAATAAAGTCCTCGCCAAAGCGATCCAAGCAGAGCTGATACGAAATCTGGAAAACACGACCCGGGAAGCAAAGGGTCTGCAAAATGTCTATGTCCTGAAACATGCTAAAAAGTCGGGAGCCCTCGTGGAAATCGGTTTCCTCTCCAACCCGGGAGAGCGTGCCAACCTCCTTAAAGAGGACTATCAGCAAAAGATTGCTGCCTCCGTCTACCAAGGGGTACTCAACTACCTGACCGCGGACAATGAAGACAAAGAAAAAGCTGACGAGGAATAACCTCTCAGCTTTTTTTATTATTCGGCAAAAGCATTCAAAACCTTTTGAGCATTCATTCAACGGAGAATATGTTATACTGAAAACAGGTGATTGAAAACGAATACATAGAAAAGGGTGGTTATTCATGTTATCGGAACAACAAACACGCGAACTTTTATTTGGATTGAAAGATCCTTTTTTAAATAAAACTTTACAAGAAACAAATGGTGTTGTAGACATCTCCGTTAAAGAAGAAAAGAACCATGTCAGTGTGAAAATTGCCATCGCCAAAACGGGTACCGGGGAGCAAATGCAATTCCAACAGCAGATTGTACAAGTATTAAAGGAGAATGGAGCGGAATCTGTGGGGATCCGTTTCACCGAGCTTCCGGAAGAGGAGCTTGAAAAGCATAGAGGAGCAGGCGGGGAAGGGACGGACCTGTTATCCCCTGCAAGTAAGACGACCTTCATTGCGATTGCCAGCGGAAAAGGCGGAGTAGGAAAATCAACGGTTTCGGTTAACCTTGCCGTATCACTTGCCCGTCAAGGCAAAAAGGTGGGTCTTGTGGATGCCGATATTTACGGATTCAGTGTTCCCGATATGATGGGGATCGTGAAGAGACCGGTCGTACGCGGGGAAAGAATTATTCCAGTAGAACGATTCGGCGTGAAGGTCATCTCCATGGGGTTCTTCGTAGAGGATAATGCCCCTGTTATTTGGAGAGGGCCGATGCTTGGTAAGATGCTGAATAACTTCTTCTCTGAAGTCGAGTGGGGCGACCTGGATTATTTACTGCTGGACCTGCCACCGGGAACAGGGGACGTTGCTCTGGATCTTCATACAATGCTTCCACACTGTAAGGAAATCATCGTGACGACACCTCATCCGACAGCGGCATTCGTTGCAGCCCGTGCAGGCGCCATGGCCCTTCAAACCGACCATGACATCCTTGGTGTGGTAGAAAACATGTCTTACTTTGAAAGCAAACTGACAGGTGAAAAAGAATTCGTCTTCGGTCAAGGCGGTGGAGAGAAGCTTACAGAAGAGCTCCGTACCGATTTACTTGGCAAGCTTCCACTCCAGCAGCCGGACTGGGATGAAGCGGATTTCGCCCCTTCCATTTATGCAGAGGATCACCGACTCGGTCAGATATATGGGGAAATCGCTCACAAAGTAATTGAAAAACTGTCCTAAAGAAGCAAAAAAGGGACCAATGCTGAGATATGCATTTGGTCCCTTTTTATATTTGTCACATTGACAGGAGGAAGGTCTCTACTGCCCTCCGCTGCCTGTACCACCGGAGTCTCCGGAACCACCCTGGTCACTGCCGGAGGATTGACTGCTGCTGCCTTCACTTTTTCCGCCATCTTTGATTTCCCCTGCAGCCTTCAATAAAACATCCTGCAGCTTCGCCTTGAATAACGGACTTTGGAAGGTTTCTGTAATCACCTTTTGCAGATGTTCTTTGTATTCCTGGCTCTTTAATACCTCGGTAAGCTCTTTCTTGAATTCCGGATCTTTTAAAAGGTCCATCATCATCCCTTGGTACTCAGGATCCTTCATGAGGTCTTTGAGCAATTTTTCATTGCCATCCTTCATGCTTTTTGCCATGGCTTCAGCAAACTTCGGATCTTCAAAGGATTTCTTCCAGAATTCTGTTCCCTTATCGGATGTGAGGGTTTTGGATATCGTATCGGTTACCACACCCTGATCCATAATAAGCTCTGACTTCATTTTTTCATCAGACATGACTTGTTGGATGGCTTTTTTACCATCATCCGTCTTTAATATATCAACAACCATCTTTTTGGTTTCTTCATAATCCATTTTGCCACTGCCCGTATCCCCACCACCGCCACAAGCGGATAGAAGAAGAAGGGGCAATAGAAAAAGAAAGGAATATCTTTTCATGGGTAGGCTCCTTCCATACAAATTCCCTTACCCT